>JAXJYR010000381.1:0-2073 GCA_036306885.1 Longicatena sp. | reverse complement strand
TAATGTAGTGTCTTCTACTGTTTTGTAAAGTTTGAATTCTTCGCTGTCGTATGCTTTACGGTATACATCGTAAGCTGTAGCTCCTTCACTAGCATTCCAAGTTAATGTGATTGTTTTGTAGTTCGTGTCTTTTGCTTTTAAGTTTTCTACTTTTGCAGGTGCAACTGGTTTTCTAACTACTGCAGCGATTGCATTGTTCAATGCAGTAGTAGCAGCATCTACTTCTGCCTGAGTTGCATTTTCATCAACATAAACAGCTAAAGCTGCTTTTTGTGCATCATAAAATGCTTCAAAGCTTTCTACTGTATATTCATCTTCAGCATCGAATACTTCTTCTGCAGCTTTTAATGCACTATCTAATCCTGATTTATCAACTTTTGGTGCTTCTGGTGCTTTGTCAGATTCAAATTTAACATCAGCCCAAGTAGTGTGGTCACTTCCGTCGCTTCCTTTAGCGTCAGTAGCGAAGATAACTTCTTTAGCGTTTGTTACATCAATTTCGAATGCTCCAGATTGTTGTGCACGGTAGTCTTGATCAAATACTACTACACCATCAACGATAATTTGGAATTTAGCATCAGATACTGCACCAGCAGGACGGCTAGCGTGGATACCAGCGTATCCAGTAAGTTTAGTGAATCCATAAGCAGAAATATCTACTCCGATTCTACTTGGAGCATGGGCACCAACACCTTTAGCAAATGTTTGTACTGTTCCATTTACGTTTAATTGAACAGCTCCACCTTCTCCAGATCCATCTCTTTGGTTTGCGAAGTATCCTTCTTCATCGATTGTCCATTCCATATCTGATAAGTACATGTAAGGAACTTCAACGATGTTAATTGTGTAAGTTTTTTCAACACCAGCAGCGTTTACTGTTTTAATAGTTACAGTTGAAGGAACGCTTGTTGGTTGTTCGAATTCAGCTGTAGCTCCTTCTTTTAATGCTACTTCAATTGTTGGAGCTCCAGTGTAAGTGTTTTTCACTAATTGGTAATCGTATTCTGCTTTAGCTGGGTCAAATCCAGGTACAGAAACACCGTTTACTTTAATGTCTTCTACTGCACTGTCATCAAAGTCTGTTTTACTTTCAGCCATTAATGCTTCGTTTGTAGCACTTGCGAAAGGTACAATACGGAATGAGTGAGTGTAAGAAGTGTTGTTAGCGATTGTGTATTGAGATAATGGAGCAGGTCCACAGATTTCTCCTCCAAGACCACGTTGTACTAAGTCAACGTTTACTACGTTGTATCCAGCTTTTTCAGCTTCGTAAATGTGAGCTACTGCACCTAATGCTTCATCTTCGTATTGAGAAATAGAAGTGTTCATGAATTGCTCGTCAGCTTGAATCATGAATCCAGCACCATCAGCGTTACGAACTGCAGCCCAACGTGTATCAGTGTGGTTACCGTTTTCTTGTGGTTTTAAGTATTTCATTGCTTCATCTACTGATACTACATCAGTTGTGTAAACATCAACGAATGTTCCTGTGTTACGGTCAATGTAGTTTTCCCATGGTCCACGTCCGTAGTATGTGAAGTCTGCAAATTCACTTGGTACAGAGATTTTCATACCAATACGTTTTACAGATTTAGAAGAGTGGATTTCAATGCTGTTAGTTACAACGATTTGTCCATCTGCGTAAATTTTGTAAATAATTGTGTTTGGAGATGGTGTAGCAGTTGCAACATATCCATCTACAACAACTTCAACCACTTTACCAGTTTGGCTCATTTCAATACTTTCAACAACAAAGTTATCGAATGTGTTCATTAAGTTTGCATCATCACCTTGGTAACGGTCGTTATCAATTTGTGCACGGTGGTAGTTAGGAACTGGTCCTTCTTCCATTAAAGTAACACCTTTGTATGTGTAGTTTGTAATTGCACCATTTGCATCAACTGTTACTTCGAAGTCTTTACCAGTAACAGTAATTCCTTCTTCACTTTCTTCTACAGAAGTGAATTCATCCATTTCAGTTAAGTTGATTACAGGAGCTTTTTGAGTTGCTTCTGGTTCGATTGCTAATTGTTCTTGTGCAACAACATAACCAGCTTCTGCATAGTTTGTAGC
>JAXJYR010000380.1:0-1397 GCA_036306885.1 Longicatena sp. | reverse complement strand
TGTCATAACACCGTGAAGGATACCTTTTTCGTATGCTTCGTCAAATTTGTCAAGACCACTTGTGAAAAGACCAAATGTAGAAGCTGCGAAGATACGGTTTGCTTTTCTATCTTTTAATTGTTTTGCAACGTCAAGCATACTATCACCAGAAGAAATCATATCGTCGATGATAATAACGTCTTTACCTTCTACAGAAGAACCTAAGAATTCGTGAGCAACGATTGGGTTACGTCCATCAACGATTCTTGTATAGTCACGACGTTTGTAGAACATACCCATGTCAACACCAAGAACGTTTGCAAGGTAAATAGCACGTTCTGTAGCACCTTCGTCAGGGCTGATTGCCATCAAGTGTTCGCTGTCGATCTTTAAGTCATCAAATTTGCTGAGAAGACCTTTAATAAATTGGTATGTTGGACGAACTGTTTCAAAACTATTCAAAGGAATCGCATTTTGAACACGTGGGTCATGTGCATCGAATGTAATGATGTGGTCAACGCCCATGCGTACAAGTTCTTGAAGTGCAAGCGCACAGTCAAGAGATTCTCTTGAACTTCTCTTATGTTGTCTGCTTTCGTAAAGGAATGGCATGATTACGTTAATACGACGAGCTTTTCCTCCAACAGCAGCAATAATTCTCTTTAAGTTTTGGAAATGATCGTCTGGAGACATATGATTTACATGTCCAGACATTTTATATGTTAAGCTGTAGTTACATACATCTACCATAAGGTAAAGGTCTTTACCTCTGATAGATTCACTGATAATCCCTTTTGCTTCTCCTGAACCAAAACGAGGTACCTTTGTATCTACAATATATGAATCTTTTAAATAATCTACAAAAACAGCATTATCTTCTGATGTGACATTGTTTTCTTTACGCCATTCTACAAGATAATTGTCAACTTTTTTACCTAATTCTTGGCATCCTTCAATTGGAATAAACCCAAGTGGTCCTACTGGAATGTTTTCTAAAGTACGTTCTGTGCGGTGTAACATTAATTTTCCTCCCTATTCATTAGTTTCTTTTTAATGCGGATATCATCACCAGTTAACTTTAGCATTGTATAATTACTAGTGATTCGTGAAAAAGTTCTTTCTGAGTAAATATCAACAACGGAATCCAAAGAAAGATTAGTAGATATAATTGTTGATTTTCTTTTTAATAACCTTTCATTCAGACAGAGGAATAATTGAGAAACTGTAAATGAGTTTGCAAGCTCTGTCCCTAAATCATCAATAATTAACAAGTCACAGTCATAGATGTGTTCGCACATCATTTCGGCTGCTGCATCTTTTTCGAATTTACTCTTTGCAATTGTATCAAACAATTCAAATGAAGTCATGTAAATTACAGAAAAAGCTTTATCAATTAATTCCTTTGCAATACAGTTGGA
>JAXJYR010000379.1:0-1806 GCA_036306885.1 Longicatena sp. | reverse complement strand
TTTATTGTATGTAATATGGATTAGTATGTTTGTATCATCTAATAAATTATTTCGTTTAAAGGGAACGCTATATTTGATATTTTATTATGGACTATGTAGTGCTGTAGTTATAAGTGCAATTATTACTTTTTATCCCATGGATCAATATAAGATGGATGAAAATGTAAATTTGAATCGTAAAAAGCTATTAGATGCGATAGAAAAGGTAGAAGATGGATTATTCAAAGCAAGTGAAAAACAAGGTGAAATCAACTTAATGAATGCCCAAAATCGTATTTATACCTATAATGAACATTTACAGATTCACACAAATATGACAGAGCCATTTTATTTAAAAGGCTTTGTTGGTTCCATTTATCAAAATAATAAGTGGACCAATTTAAAATATGAAGATTACGAAAACCAAACAGGAATTATGTGGGAAAATATTCCTTATTGGTTAAGTGGAAATGCGAATGTAGAGGTGAATGGACAGAAACAAGAGTATGATACAAAGTTTATTACCGTCAATGATTATCGTACGATTAAAAAGTATGAACTAATTCCTTATTATTTACGTAGTATGAGTGCTCAAGATGTAGATATGATATCTGTTGAACCTTATTTTGATAGTTACATGAATAAATCTAAAGCAGATATTATATATTATGAGACTTGGGATATTGATCGTATTCCTTATTGGGATACGTTTAATAAAAGTAATTATTTAAACTTTATACGTGAATATTATTTGGATGTACCTGAGAATATAAAAGCATTATTTGATCGAATATTTCCATACAAAAGTGAAGATGATTATCAAATACTACAAACAGATAGACAACGTATTGATTATGTAAAATATAACGTGATACATCATTTAAATGATATGGTATCTTATACATTAACTCCAGGTAAAACACCAAAAGGAGAAGATTTTATAGAATACTTTTTGTGGGAAAATCGTAAAGGTTATTGCGTTCATTATGCTTCTGCCGCAACTTTATTATTTAGATATTATGGAATCCCCGCTAGATATGTCGAAGGATATAAAGTCGATGCGAAACCTTTTGAGGGTGAGTTTCAAAACTTATCAATTTCAGATCGTCATCAACATGCTTGGGTAGAAGTGTTTGATCGTGAAAAAGGATGGGTACCAATTGAGGTGACATTTGCACAAGATAATAAACATCCTGTATTTTATCTTGAGGAAGGATATGAAAATAATCAAGAAAACATCGTAGATTCTAATACAGAGAACAATCAAAATACATATCATCCTGATACGAATGTAACATTGGAAATTGTTCATAAAGATGTAGCGCAAGAAAGTATTGATTGGAAATTTGTTCTGTATGTAATTCTTGGAATTGGTTTCATTTTACTAATGAATTTATATCATTTGAAACAATTTTATCGTAAGTTGAAACGCAAAAAATACAACAATAATCAAAAGGTTCAATACGATTATCGCTACTATCAACGTTGGAAGCATTATGATGAGGAAATGCCAGATGATATCCGAAATATTTTTGAAAAAGCACGCTTTTCTCAACATTCTATCTCTGATGATGAAGTATGTATTGTCCAACAATTTATACAAGATAAAATGAAATATCTTCGTAAAAACTTAAAATGGTATCAAAAATTTAAATTTTATTTATGGGAAGCTTAAACGCTAATAGGGGTAAGTTATGAAAAATCGTAAAACTTTATTTGCGGCCATTATTTTAGTTGCATCGCTAATCAATCTAAACTTTGTATTATGTATTCAATTTTTTACTAACAATAATCATTTCTATTCTCCAGATATTACACGTACCTTAT
>JAXJYR010000378.1:0-5102 GCA_036306885.1 Longicatena sp. | reverse complement strand
GGGATGCATTAAGGAATGCATGAAATACTTTACTTCTTTGTTTTTCTTCATCATAACCCCAACATAATGATTTAATGCCCGATGATACACCATTTCATATTGAAGTAAAAAGGTTTTCACCTGTGCATCCGCATCAATTCTAACTTTTAATGTTTTATACATATTATCTCACCTCAATCATTCTTACGCCAATCTACTCTTTTTCTTTAAAACAATACTGATTTTCACCTTTTTTAAAAAAAGTATAGACATTTATTATTTCTTGTGTTATACTCATATGGCAATGAAACATTGCCAATCAGATGGAGTAGTACTCAAGAGGCTGAAGAGGTGCCCCTGCTAAGGGTATAGGTCGGGAAACTGGCGCGAGAGTTCAAATCTCTCCTACTCCGCCATTTAAAAATTAAAGTCCGAAAGGGCTTTTTTTATTTTATATTGACATCAATATAAAACACTGCCTAATATATAAGCAGTGTCATAAACATTAAACTATAATAAATTTAAAATTCTTAAATCTTGTTCATCATCTGTATCACAAGCAAATATATTTACCTCATCAACATCTACAGTGCATTTACCATACTATATAGACATTAATAATTTAACAAATTTATTGAATGAAAGATTTTGCAAAAATAAAGATTATTTTACAAATGATAATGTATTTATGTCAAACTATGAATTTGTTAAAAAAATTGTTGACTACTTATATAGATAACACATACAATATAGCTAAGGACAAAAACGTATGTTTTATATGGGGCAACGCCAGCGTTGCTCCACTTTTTTTACACTCTTCACTTTATAATCCCTAATTAAAGTTCTTTTTTTGCTTTTTACAATACATATAGAATTTTATTTAAACACAAAAAGGAACTAGATATTTCCAATTCCTTTCAATCAAATCGATTCATTTTTTACAAATTATTAGTGTTAATCACCAAACGTCCAATATCATCCAAATATTCCATCAAGTCCATTATGCGCTCCATAACTTCATCGGTTACATTTCCAATCACACGATACGAAATTTTTAAACGATTAAAATAATGTAATTGATTTACTTTTACATATGCATCTTTCCCATTTTCAGGTAAGCATAATCTATCTAATGGAGTGATTTCCATATTTTCAACTCTTTTAAGTACTTTCTTTCTATGTTCACTATCTTTTATACTAGACATAACACTAGCAATAATATCATATGAAAAACCTTTAATAATTCCTTCACGATCATCAACAACAATAAAAGAATGTCTAGACATATCGAAACCATCTTCTGTTTTGTACTTATCAATTACAATAATATCACCATACTTACACATTTATTTTTTCAATTTTGTCTCTGGAGGCATAGTAAAAATAATATGTTTTTTTCCTAACTCTACTTCTTTTGGATACTGAATACGAAAAATATCTTGTTTAGATTCATTTTTAATCTTTGGACGATCTTTCTCAAAAAATGATTTAGGTAATCTTCTATTCATACATAATCCTCCCTTCATATATAGTATAGACTATGTTTGAACAATAAACAATGTAAAAACTTATTAAAGCTAATCCTTAAAATAATGATTGACATTTTATCTAACATAATATTTCCTCCTCTCTCATATATTAGTACTGAATTTATAATCATAAATTCAAAAAAAATTTCTAAACTTATTAACTATTACAACTACTAATATAGATATAATACGATAAAAAAGAGCTATAATAGTCAAATGTTTAAAGTATCATTTAACTGTTATAGCTCTATATTTTAAAGTATGGTGCCGACACGCAGAATTGAACTGCGAGCTGCGCATTACCATTGCGCTGTATTGCCATTATACTATGTCGGCTTGTTCCATCACACTTTGTAATTCTCGATATAATTTCGCAACTGGTAGACCTACCACATTGAAGTAATCGCCCTCAATTCCTTGAACTAGAATTTTTCCTATTCCTTGAATACCATATGATCCAGCTTTATCTTTATATTCAAGCGTATCTAAATAAGCTTCTATCATTTTATCATCTAAGGAATAAAAGTTAACTTTGGTAATTTCATGAAATTTTACACATTGTTGCTTCGATAAGACACAAACACCAGACACTACTTCATGCGTATTCCCTGACAACATTTGTAACATTTCTTTGGCATCTTGACGATTTTTAGGTTTACCTAACTTGTGCTGCTTATATACTACCATAGTATCGCACCCAATGACAATACTATCTTGATGTTCTTTCCATACATCATAAGCTTTTTGATAAGCTACCTCTTCAATTGCTTGACTAAAAGGAATATCTTCACGAAATACTTCCTCACAATTAGACACAATCACATCAAAAGCATAATTCATGTCTTGCATTAATTCTTTACGACGTGGTGATGCACTAGCTAGAATAAGTTTCATTAGAAGAACCTCCTTTTAATTTCTTTCTCATATAAACAATCGCACCAATAAATAAGCCTACAAATGGACATAGGAATGAAAATAAAATCTTAAATACTAGCTCACTAAATACTGGTGAAGGGAATAAATTAATCATTAAATCAGTGGCAGGATTTAATAACCATAAATCATTCGTAAAGCATACTTCATGAAACATTGTCCAGAAGGCATTAAAGTCAACATATGCCCATATTCCTAAAAAGGCAAAAAACATCAAAAATAATACTGATATTTTCACAAAAGCACTTGATAAGGCAAACCAAGGAATATGTTTATCATAAAGCCATAAATATAACAATGACACAACAACCACAATGATCGAAATTAATCTTAAATTAAGCGCAAATTCATATAAATTACGCACATCAACCATATGTGTTTTTTCTTTTTCATTAAAAGCTTCTTTAACTTCTTCGTATTGTGTAATCGTGACATTACAATCATCTCGATCACTACGTAAATAATCTAATAAGACAGTCGTAGCTTGTGTTAAGTCTTCTTCACTTAAACGTAATCTTTGGGCAGTATGTAATTGTTCATATTGATTTGTATAAAAATCAATGTTGAAACAGTTTATATCAACACTTGTCACTAATAATATTAAAATCATCGCAATGGCACTACAATGATGAGCTAATGTATGGAAAAATGAATGCATCGTATCAATCCTTTCAACTTGTTCATCATATCATAAAATCAAGCAAATGAAAATGAAAAAACGGACGATGTCCGCTTATTCAATCGATAATAATAATGGATTAGATACTGATTTCATTTTAGATAATTGATTCATCAATTCTTCCATACTTTGATTCATTTCACTCATATCTAATGAAATCACTACAGATGCCCAATCATGAATTGGAATATTTTGATTAATGGTTAAAATGTTGGCATTAGCTTTTGACATTAAGTTCAACACTTCTACTAAGATTCCTTTATCATGATGTAACATCATTGAAATAACTGCTTTTCTAGCATTCATACCACGATCTGGTAAAAACACAAAGTCTTTATACTTATAATAAGTTCCCCTCGATATACCTACAGCTTTGACTGCTTCTGATACTTGTTTACATTCCCCATTTGCTAACATTGTACGTGCTTCAATGACTTTATCTAATACATCTGGTAGGATACTACCATCTACAATGTAGTATTTTCCCATACATCCACCGAAACACCTTCATTAATACAAGATAGAAGGCGTACATCCCATGTTGGATAAGTTGTTTTGACTTCATCCATTAAAGCATTGGCATTGGTTTCATCCTTGCATAACGCAATCATCGTTGAACCACTACCACTAATAAACATGGTAATCATGTTATATTTTTTACATAATGCTTCAATATGTTCGAATTGGGGAATTAATTTGGCACGATATGGCTGTTGCATACGATCCTTACAAGCACGGGCAATCATCGCTTCATCACCATTTTGTAGTGCTGTAGATAAGGCAACACATCGCCCCATTTGATAGACCGCATCTTTATAAGACATGGTTGTAGGTAATACCTTACGTGCCTCTTTGGTATTCACTTCAAAATCAGGAATTAATGTCACTAGCTTTAGGTCTTCATGTACTTTAAATCGGGTAACATATGCCTTACCTTCATCCATAATCGATACACATAAAGAACCAAATACAGCAGGTGCAATATTATCAGGATGTCCTTCCATTTGTGTCGCTAATTGAAAGATTTCATCTAAACTCATAGCATTATCAAACATCGCACTTGCACCAGCAATTCCTGCCACGATACAAGTCGCAGAGCTTCCCATTCCACGTGCATAAGGGACATTAGTATCCACTACCATTTTTAATCCTGTAATGGTTTTATTCATATAATCTAGGGCTTTACAAAAAGCTTGATAGATTAAGTTATCCTCATTACAATAAGGGGCTTCACAACCTTCAATGACTAACCCTGAAGGAATTTGTTCGAAATCAACTTGAGCGATTTCACTTAATGCTAATCCCATGCAATCATATCCAACCGCAATGTTGGCACTTGTTGCTGGTACTCTTACGCGAATCATGAAAACATCTCCTTCACTACTGTTTCTACATAAGCACTCATATCATCACGATCAATGACATCAGTATGTAAAATTGGTGCATCAGCTAATGCTTTTAATGGTGCAGGCATTGGTACACCTGTTTTTTGTTGTAAAGCTTTGGTACATTCAAACTCATCTTCAAATTCTTGGTTGAAAATTGCTTTCATTACTGCAGGGGCAAATTTATATGGACTAGCGGTAGAAAGTAGAACACAAGGGGTTGCATCTTCTTTTTGGTAGTCTTCCATTACTTTAAATCCAACCGCAGTATGTGGATCTAAAACATATCCACTTTCTTCATAGAAGCGTTTCATCACTTCTACACATTGCGCATCATCGCAACATCCTCCATAGAAGTCTGCTTGAATAGAGGCAAAAATATCTTTATCTAATTCATAGAAACCATCTGTTTCTAATTGTTTCATTAATTGGGCGATGTATGCTTCATTACATCCTGATTTATAATACAATAAACGTTCTAAGTTACTAGAAATTAAGATATCCATACTTGGAGAAATAGTTTTAAAGAAATCACGACGACGATCATATACTCCATTCGTTAAGAAATCATATAAAACATTGTTGGCATTTGATGCG
>JAXJYR010000377.1:0-5175 GCA_036306885.1 Longicatena sp. | reverse complement strand
GTAAGTAATCAAAAATAGCTAAGGCTAAAGCTTCTCCTTCTTTGGGATCTGTTCCACTTCCTAGCTCATCTAGTAATACTAATGCATTTTCATCGACATGCTCACAAATATCAGCTAAACGTGAAATGTGCGATGAAAAAGTAGATAGTGATTCTTGAATCGATTGATTATCACCGATATCCACATAAATATCACTAACAAATGGTACCATTGCTTCCTCACAGCATAATGGCATTCCGCACATTGTCATTAACACAAATAATCCCATTGTTTTTAAGGTAACACTTTTCCCACCGGTATTAGAACCTGAAATAATCAAAGAACGATAAGGTGGCTTAATTTCATAAGTATTACATACCGCTTTCTTTTCTTCAATTAAAGGGTGACGTGCTGTTTTTAAGTATAAATGATGTTCTTGGTTTAATGTCGCAACACACCCATGATTTACTTTCGCCCATTGTGCTTTCGCAAATTGTAAATCTAATTCCGCTAAAGTTTCGACATTTGATAATAATGGCATTCCATGTTCTTTTACTTTTTGTGATAACGCATATAAAATACGTTGAATCTCTTCTTGTTCATTTGCTTTTAAGCTTTGTAAACGATTATTTAACAACATCAAAGATTTCGGTTCAATATATGCCGTTTGTCCCGATGCACTTTCACCATGTAATAAACCATCAACTTTATTTTTTTCACTAATTTTTACTAAAACACATAATCGATCATTACGTGTTGTCGTAATCGTATCCATTAACATCGAAGCATTACGGGCAATAAAACGTTGTGCTTCTTTACTGATTTCTCCTTCACAAACACGAATATTTTTACGAATACTTTTTAATTCACTACTCGCATTATCATAAAGCTCTGCCACACTATTAATACAGCGTTCAATCGCATTTGACAATGGTAGTAAATGCGTAAAGCTTTCAATTAAATCATTTAGATGCGGATATTCCACCTCAGCTTGTTTCATATAGTTACAAACTTGTTCAATACTACGTGCAACACTTGCGACTTTCAATAAATCCTGAGGCATTAAAACACGATTACGCATTGCATCATTTACTGCTTCACGAATATCATAAACACCACCAAAGGTCATCGCCCCATAACGATATGTCATTTGTAAAGCTTCATTACATTTTGCTAATTCTTTTTTTAGTGCTAGTATGTTATGAATTGGTTGTAAATTCATTACTTTTTGTTTACCGAAAGAAAAAGCAGCATAATGCGCTACTTGTTCCTTTACTGCACTAAGTTCTAATAATGTATAACTATCATGCATAATTATCGCAGAGTATTTAGAATATTCTCTGCTGTTCCCTCCTCAATCTGTAATTCAAGTAACCATTGATAAATAGTTTCTTTTTGTTCATCACTTAATTTATTACCTTTTGATAATGAATCCATTGTAACGGCAAATCGTTCAATATCATTTTGCATAAATTCAAAGATTGGTTCTTCTACCATTTTTACATAACGTAATGTCGAAGCTTCAATATGTGCTTGATTGTCTACACTTAGCGATAATCCAATACAAACTAAACATAATACTAAGAATCCTTGTAATGCTCCTAATAAAGCTCCTGCAATGGCATTGACACCTGATACAATTGGTACTTTTTTAAACATTTTACTCATTACTTTTAAGACAATGAATAAGATTTGAAATACCACAAATAGAATGACAAAACAAATGATATGGGTAAATAACATTGTTACCGCACCATTTAATACTTCATGTCCTAAATCAAATTGGAATAAAAATGAGAAATTGAAAATTTTTGACATTGGTTTACTTAAATTCCAAGCTAATATCACACTTACAACTAGTGAAACTAGCTCAATTAATTTATATAAAAAACCTTTACGATATCCTTGAAAGATACAAAATAACATCACAACTAATACAAATATATCTAATACGTGCATAAATACACCTCCATTATTTACTATTGTATCATATTTACTGCCACTTGCACATAACAATTTGTTTGGTATAATATTGGCATGAGGTGAAACCATGAATTCTATCACATTAAAATATCAAACAAATGAATTATTACAAATGGAGTCTTATATTCAAGCATTAAGTTCAAAAGCTTGTACACCTCCTGCTTATGCATTGTATTGTTATGAAGTGGATGATTGTCGTATTACTGCTTATCAAAGTGGTAAATTATTAATCCAAGGACAACAAGCGGAAAACGTTGCGGCTTATTTTCAAACCTCTCAAACTACATCGAACAATGATTCCTATTCGCTTTATCCTCAAGCTGGAAGTGATGAAGTTGGAACAGGGGATTATTTTGGACCTGTTGTTGTGTGTGCTTGTATTGTAAGGGCTGAAGATGTTAATTTCTTAACCCAATTAGGAGTTAATGATTCTAAAATGATTACTGATGAAGTTATTTTAAAAATTGGACCTCAGCTCATTCAACGACTTCCTTATTCTTTACTTGTGCTAGATAATACCAAATATAATCAAATTCATCCACAAAATAATATGGTGGCCATTAAAGCGAAATTACATAATCAAGCCTATGTCCATTTAAGAAAAAAAGCAAATGGTTTACCATCATTTTGTATTGTGGATCAATTTGCAGTAAAAAATACTTATTATAAATATCTACAAGGTCAACCTGAGGTTGTGGAAGGCTTACACTTTGAAACCAAAGCTGAACATAAATATCTAGCTGTTGCGGCAAGTAGTGTCATTGCCCGCTATGCCTTCTTAAAGAAAATGGAAGAAATGAATCAAAAATATAATATGACTTTTGAAAAAGGTGCGAGTCATATTGTTGATCAATGTGGAGTACAATTCGTCAAAAAGTATGGACAAAATCGTTTATATGAAGTAGCGAAAATCCATTTTAAAAATACAGGTAAAATTCTATCTAAAGTTTAGTCATTCTCATCAGAATGGCTTTTTTTATAGATAAAAAAGTAGGAGACAGATTTTGTATATAGTCTATCTCCCCTTGTCAAACCGTACGTGCGCTATTAACGCATACGGCTTTCCTTCGTGTTTCGTAAGCCCGAATTTCTATTCATTTTATTTTGCTAGTGCATATTTGAAGAAGTTGTTTTTCTTTATACTATATCTTTTTTTGTGTATCTTATGTTTTCCCATTGCAACAAATTCTTCTATTGTCATTGTTGGATTAAATATTAAATTCAGTAAATATCTTCCATTTACTAATCCCATATCTTTTATGAAAAAATCATTTCCATATTTAACAGTTAATAATTTCCCTTGCATTTGACCCCCATGTTTCTTTCCTCGGCATGAAAAATTCACTCTTAATCTGTGCCTAACATATCCATCAAGTTTTGTGTAGTCCATGTAAAAATAACCATGAAATTGTTTTCCTAATTCTATCAACTTATTTCGTACTTCGTAACATGCTCTAGCACTTATTAAGAAGTAGTTATACTTACCTCTTATTACTGGATTTAGTACCTCTTTCCATTTTTCGAACGAGTATGTATTACTTTTCTTAATCATTGATTTCATATCGCTTTTGAATTTCTTAATAGATTTCTCTGATGGTACTATCTGATAGTAGATATTTCCTTGTTTACTCATTTTTAAATGCTTAAAAGTGAAATTTAGAAAGTCAAAATCATCTTTGTGAAAGTCTATTTCATCTGTTTTGTCCTCTGCAAGTTCTAACCCTAGCTTTTCTAATACTTCATATACGATTTCTTTAGCTTTCGCTAATTCTTCCTTACTTTTACACATTACTATACTATCATCTGCATAGCGTACAAATTGTAGATTATTTTTGTGAAGTTCCCAATCTAGTTCATTTAGATAGATGTTCGCTAGTAATGGAGAGATTACTCCTCCCTGTTGTGTTCCACTAGTTTGTTCATATCGTATGCTATCTTCCATATAGCCTGCTTTTAGCCATTTCCAGATTAAGTCTAGAACTGTTCCATCTGATATATATTTGTTTATCACTTTCATTAACTTTTTATGTGGTATGTTATCAAAATATCCTTTTATGTCAAAGTCATAAACATATAGATATCCATATTCAATTCGACATAGTACCTTTTTGATTGCTAATTCCACATCTCGGTTTGGTCTGAAACCACATGAGTTATCATGAAACACATTTGTTTCGAAAAACGGTTGTAATTTATTTACTACCGCTTGTTGTACGATTCTATCTTTGATAGTCGGTATGCCCAGTGGTCGCAATTTGCCATTCTTTTTCGGAATATATTTTCTTGCTACGGGACTAGGTTTATATTCTTTGTTCTTAAGTTCTTCAAGGAGTTTATTAAGATATTCTTCACTATTCTTTTCAAAATCTTTGATAGATATCTTATCTATTCCTCCACATCCCTTGTTCTTCTTAACATGTTGCCAAGCTTCTTCCAGGACTTTCTTATGTAGAATTTGTCCATACACACTAAATAATTTGAATTTTAATGGTTCATTCATTTTGTTTACTATCTCCTTTCTCCTACTGTTGGTTCTTCTTCTAAAGTTGCTACGATATATCGTTTCCTTAGATTTGACATAACCAACTTTACAATTACTTGAAGTTCACGAACTCATTCCCCTTTTGTCCATTATGTTTCCATAACTTCATCCATACTATGAGAATGTCTGACTCCTACATACGTAAAACATCATTTCGCTACGCTTATAGATGTTCACCCATTAAAATATGTAGGTCTCACGGGGTCATCACACGTTCCTTTGTTGACATGAAATGTGCTTTCACTCACATAAGAACTGTCTTGCCAATTACAGTCAATCAAAACAGTCATGGGATTTCTTGCTTTTTCGCACAATCATCTCTCATATGAGCCACAAGCGCCTTGATAGATTCACACCTGTCAACTCGATTCATCCCTTCCGCACATCACCTCACGATAATGCACTGGACTTCACTTACCATGTAGCTGCATCTTTCATGGATGAGGCTTTTCACCTCCATTAGGACCGCATTGTGTGTCTTAATTTTTGAATAGTTCTATTCTTTGAATTACTTATTCAAGTTTCATTATTGAAACACAATATATTCGTGTAACTGCCCGTCACACAAAAAAGACGATGTCTACACACCGTCTTAACTTACTTTTAAAATAGTCTTTGCTGTTTCGATTTCTTCTTTGGTTGGTGGTTCCATTCCTTCTAATGGATAACAG
>JAXJYR010000376.1:0-6615 GCA_036306885.1 Longicatena sp. | reverse complement strand
CTATTATCCACCATCACAATCAAATACCCTTGCATTAAATGTAAAGCACATAAATCAGCTCTTTCACTATAGCGTACACACGGATATGGATTTAATGTTTTACGATATATTAAAGCCACAAAATCATGTGCATTCATACAATCAACCTGTTCATTGGAAGCTAATCGCATTTCAAAATCTTTCAGGATATAAGGATTAACTTTACCTTCTAAATAAGCATAGACAATATCACATCTTGATAAACTACCAATTTTTTTAATTTGTATCATTAAGCGAGGATCACGAATTCTTCTACGTAATAAACCTACATTAAAAATAATGTTTTCGACAAAACCATCATGTGCCCCCCGTATACTTTGTTCATTCATTGGTTCAGCACTACTGCGAGAAGGATAACTACGAGTTTCTACCAAATAAATCACGTCGTCAATTAACACAATACATTGACCACTTAATAAGGCAGAAATAGCCTGTGTTACGCTATTACATTCTTCCATCGCACAAGGAAAAATGGCAAAATTTTTATTTTGCCAAATACTAAGTGTCAATCCTTCACATAATCGTTCTAATAATTGATTATCACTTAATGAAGATAAGAAAAAGACATATGCTTGTTGGTGTTGATTACAAATAACTCGCTCAATGATATCAAAGGATTCATTAAGATGTTCTTTAATTTGTTGATAACGATTCATGTTTTCATCCGACAAAGCATCGCGGTAATAAAGGCGAATAATATAGCACAAGTAATACCTACTGCCGTTAAGTCAAACATTCCAAGCAAGATACCAAAGACTCCTTTTTGTTTGGCACATTCTAAAGCTCCGTGAATTAAAGAATGACCAAAGCTAGGAATAATCACAGATGCGCCCATATCACATAGTTCAATAAACTTATCATAGATTCCAAAGGTATCTAAAAATGCACCAATCACAACAAACATACTCGTAATATGTCCTGGAGACATTTTCGTATATTGATAAATCATTTGACCTAACAAGCATACAATACCAGCTCCTAAAAATGCACCAAAGTAGATCATAAGTCACACCTTTCTAACACAATTCCATGGCAGATACATGGAATACTTTCTTTTTGATAAATCGCAACATTAGAAAATAAAGCACCACTTGCAAGTAATAAAATACGTTTTAATTTACCTTTTTGTAGTTGATCAAGAAGATCACTAATTAATACAATCATCGAACATGCTGGTCCACTTCCACCACAAAAGATATCATGTTCATCTAAGTTAAAAATCCGTAGTCCACAATCAGTAAATTGATTGTTTACTTCTATTTGCGATGTTTGTAATAAATCACAAAACATTTGAAAACCTGCTTGTGATAAATCCCCTGTCGCTATACAATCAAAATCTTCTAATTTAAATGTTGTTTCAGTTAAATAAGTCATAAAATTCTCATATACAGCTGGTGCCATAGCTCTTCCCATATCAGATACATTATCATAATGCCAATCAATGATTCTTCCAATAAACCCTTCTACAACACGAATAGAAGATGGGCGATGAGATAAAATCATGGCACCCGCACCGGTTACAGTTGTGGTAGAAGTTACTTTCTTTTGTTCACCATAAGTATTCGGATAGCGAAATTGACGTGATGCGACAGCATAATGCGAACTCGTAAATACTAATATTTGATTAACATTTTGTTGTAACATCATCGCAGCTTGATTTAGTAAAAGCGATGAACTAGCACATGCTGCATACATACCAATAAAAGGTATCTCTAAATCACGCATAAAATAATGTGAGGCACATAATTGATTATTTAAATCAGCTCCAATTACACAATCAATATCCTTTAGTTGAAAATCTCCTTTACGAATAGTAGCATCGACAGCCTTACGAATTAAACATCGTTCGGCTTTTTCAAAGCTATTTTGTTGGCAAAGATCATCTTCAAAAATTTCATCAATATTTTCTCGATTTAGCTTAAAGGCATTATTTTTGCATATTGTACAACCACTACTATGAATATATACATCTTGATATTTTAAAATCATATATTTCCTCCAAACAATAAATAACGAATTAACGCAAATAACGCCGCCGATACAATTCCATAGGTTAATACACTACCAGCTAAGGCGAACATTCTACTACCTATTCCATAAATAAGTCCTTCACTTTTACCTTCTAATGCGGATGAAGTTAGTGCATTAGAAAAGCCACTAATTGGAATAAATAAACCTGCACCACAATATTGGGCCAGCTTATCATACCAACCTAACCCCGTTGTAATAGAAGTGATGATAATAATACATGCAATGACATAACTAGAGGCAAGTGAAGCTTCTATCATAAAATATTCCATTAACAAAACTTTACTGATTTGTGCTAACAAACCAATCGTACCTCCACTTACAAATGCTAAAATAAATTTACGAAAAACGTTATCTTGAGGCTGTGTTTCTTTGATATAATCATTGTATTTTTTTATTTCCATATCTTCCCTCCTATAAATAGAATGAACAAAAAATCTATTTTTATCATTTTTTTGTTATAATATGAATAGTGAGGTGGCTAAAAATGCAAAAAGTATTATCAAGTAAGTTATTATACGATGGTATTTTATTTACAGTTCGACAAGATGAGGTTGAAATCAAAGAAAAACCATATAAAAGAGATATTGTACATCATAAAAGTGGTGGTGTCGGAGTTCTCGCAATCGTTGATGAAAAAATCGTATTCGTTAAACAATATCGTCCGGCCGTACAAGAAGAAGTAATTGAAGTTCCAGCGGGAAAGTTAGAGCCTAATGAAGATCCAATGATTACTGGAATGCGTGAGCTTGCGGAAGAGTGTGGCTTAAAAGCACAGCGTTTACATAAAATTTGTACAATGTTCGCAACTCCAGGGTATTGTGATGAACAAATCCATTTATATTACGCTGAAGGTGTTTCTTCCCTAGAACATAAGCTAGAAATGGACGAAGATGAAGAAATCGAAATGATTTATTTATCTTTAGAAGAGGCACTACTTGCCATTCAAAATGGTGTTATTAAAGATGCTAAAACGATTATTGCGGTTCAATATGCACAAGCGCTATCATTAACAAATAAACTTTCCGCGTTATAAAATAAAATGACAATGTAGACGAATCTACATTGTCATTTATTTTTATATTATACTTTTACTTTTAAACAAGTCCCATCCGGTCCTGGTGTATTGTTTAAGTAATCAACGATTGCTTGTTTTTGATCTGGTTTACATGGTTTACAAGTTCCTACAACTGTAATTTCTCCATTTACAAGAGCTTCAGCTAAACCACTACATCCAGCATATCCACAACCACCACAGTTGTAGTTTGGAAGCATTTCACTTACTTTGTTAATACGTTCGTCAACTTCAACACTTAGGAATCGGTCGGCAAATCCTAAACCACAACCTAAAATAGCACCTAAGACAATCATTAAAATTGCTGCATTTAACATGCTTATTCTCCCCTTTCCTTTTGCTGATGTGTTGGATGATTACAACATGATACATCATGACATCCTTCACATTCTGCTTTCAGATTTTCACATCCTTCTGGCAAAGGTGTTCTTGAATTTAAATAATATACTAAAGCGTATATACCACCTAATATTGCCAGATAAAGTACGGCTTTTAACATACTATACAAGACCCATTAATCCACTAAATGCTAAAGACATAATTGCCGCTACAATTAAGGCAATTGGGTTCCCTAACCAAGATGTAGGAACGTCACTTGCATCTAAACGTTCACGAATTGTAGAGAAAATGTATAGTACTAATGTGAATCCTAAAGGAATCGCAATCGAATAAGTAATCATTTCAACAAAGTTGTATCCACTTGAAATGTTGTTTAAGGTAACATTTAATACCACACAGTTTGTGGTAATTAATGGTAAATATACCCCTAATGCTTTGTATAGAGAAGGACTCATTTTTTTAATGATCATTTCTACTAATTGAACTAATGACGCAATAACTAAAATGAATGTAATTAAATCCATATATTCTAGTCCCATTGGTTCTAATACTAGGTAATATAATTCATAAGTTACAATTGATGCCGCAACAATTACGAAAGTAACTGCAGCACCCATTCCAAGTGCAGAAGAGCTCTTTTTAGAAACCCCCATGAATGGACACATACCAAGGAACTGGTTTAATACAACGTTATTAATCAAAACAAACGTTACTAACATAACAAATAATTCTGTTAACATGTTGCTTCAGCCTCCTTTTCTTTTTTTGCTAATTCTGCTGCTTTTTGGGCAGCTTTTTTATCACTCCAAGTTTTATAAGCACTTAATGCAGCTGCTAATAAAGCGAATGTACAGAATGCTCCAACTGGTTGTGAAAACATTGAAATCGTAAAATCTTCTGGAATTAAAGTAATTGAGAAGATGTTTTGCGTAATATCAAATGGATTATCAAATGAAAGAATTCCTGTTGCTAACACTTGACGAATCGCAGACATGATAATAATAGAAACAGTATAACCAAGTCCCATTCCTAAACCATCTAATGCTGAATCAAGAACTCCATTTTTAGATGCGAATGCTTCAGCACGTCCTAAGATAATACAGTTTACTACAATTAGAGGAATGAATACTCCAAGAGCAGTATCTAAGCTTGGTGCATATGCTTTAATAAACATTTGAATTACTTTTACTAAAGCCGCAATAATGACAATATATACAGGAATACGAATTTCATTAGGAATGATGTTACGTAGTGCTGAAATGATTACGTTACTCATAATTAATACTAAAATTACCGCAATCCCCATACCAATGGCATTATTTAAATTTGTTGTAATGGCTAATGTTGAACATAAACCTAAATATAGTGAGAATACAGGGTTTTCACGTAAGAATCCTGCTTTAAAATTATCCATACGATTCATCTTAGTTTCCTCCTGCTTGTGATGCTGAAGTATCTTTATCAGTAGTTGCATCTTTATCAGCATTTGCATCTTTTTCAGCATTTGCATCTTTTTCAGCATCTGTTTCTGTTGATGCCGATGTATTTGTATCAGCAGTTGCTCCACCATGTGTATCAGGTGTTGGCATACCTAATTTTTCAATTTGGTATTTCGCAGCTTCTACAATACCTTGGACAACGGGTTTACTTGAAACTGTTGCTCCAGAAATTGTATCAGCTAAAATACTTTCATCCGCAGCATTTTTACCTTTTAAAGTTTCACGATATGCTGCTTCTGTAACTTTAGTACCTAAACCTTGTGTATCTCCATTACTAATCGCAACATAGTCATAAACTGTTCCATCACTGTTTAATGCTACTAAGAAGCTTGTACCTTCTTTGTATCCACTAACTTTCATTTTAAAGATGTATCCTTTACCTTCAACTTTAAATACTTTTTCAATTGTATCAGATACATTTTCTCCTTCAATTGCAAATGCATCGTCTGCTACATCAGGATAAATAACTTTTAAATTTGCTTTTTCAGCTTTTAAATTGTTTGCTTCAATTACAGGTGCAGTCATATCATTCGCAAAACCTAATGCAATTCCTGCAATCCCAGAGATTAAAGCTAAGAAGAATGTTAAATGTAAGATTTTTTTCATAGCTTATCACTCCTTTATATATTCCATTTCGTTACGAACTTCCATCAATGCACGTAACAATGATTTTGTTGAGTATGTCGCACCAGAAACAGTATCATCCATTTCAATACTTAAATCGGCAGAAATACCTTTTCCAACAAATTGTTTTAAGAAATCAGCGTTATATAATTTATCTCCAATTCCTTCTGTATCGACAATTTTTAGCACTTTAACTTCAACAATTGTTCCTTTTTCTTTGTCAATTTCAATTGCAAAAGTATTCATCATAGTAGGATCATGTTGACCTTTATATCCAACTGCATCTACTTCAAAAATATAAGAAGTTTCAGTTTCTTGCATAGTAGTCGTTTCTGCTACTTGTTTTGCAACTTCATCAGTTTCACTTACAATTACAATTTCACGATATGCTGGTTCGATTGCATTTGCACAAAGGGCAGTAGCTCCAATTCCAAATAAAGAAATCACACATAACATAATTGTTGCTTTTTTCTTTAATTGTAGTTGTTTACCTTCTAATGCACGTTCAATCATTGGTGTTAACATATTCATGATTAAAATTGAATATAAACATCCTTCTGGAAGGTTGGCTTTAATACGAATTAAAACTGTTAAAATCGCAGCCCCTAACGCAAAGATTGTACGTCCTTGTGCACTTGTTGGACTTGTAACTGGGTCTGTTAACATAA
Organism: Longicatena sp.; assembly: GCA_036306885.1. Taxonomy (GTDB): domain Bacteria; phylum Bacillota_I; class Bacilli_A; order Erysipelotrichales; family Erysipelotrichaceae; genus JAXJYR01. The sequence goes on along the minus strand of JAXJYR010000376.1, from coordinate 343 downwards.
AGATAGCACCAAACATTACCCCACCCGTAATTAAGTGGAATACTGGATACCAAATAAATCCAGGTAACCATTCATATCCTGGCACACCACGCATAATAGCAACGATGCTTGTTAATACCGCAATACCACCTAAATATACAGCTGGTACACGCCAATCAATGACTTTACGATATACTAAGAATGCTCCTACTAATAAAATAACAATGGCACTTGTTTCTCCAATTGCTCCAGGATACCAACCAAGTGCTAAAGCTTTCATACCACCAGCAGCATTGATCATTTCTCCAACCATACGAGCATCATTTACTAACCAATTATAGTTTGTCGCAATGATTCCTGTAGG
>JAXJYR010000375.1:0-3583 GCA_036306885.1 Longicatena sp. | reverse complement strand
TGGGCAAATGAAGCTGGAGTACTTGCTGGATATGAACACATCGTATCACTTCCTGCAACTGGTTCAACTGTGACATTTGAAATGGTAGATGGAATTGCGATTCCTTATGGAGCTACAAAATTAGTAGCATTCAAAAGCAATACAACTACAGTCGCATCACCAGATTTAGCAAATGCCATTGCGACATTTGAAATTCCCGAATCAAAACAATTTAAAAATAACAACGTAGAATTTAGCTTTGCATCTGTAAGTGATGTTCACATTAACTTTGAAAACATTCACCCATGTCGTCCAACTGAAAAATGGATTGATGCATTAAACTTCTTTGATCAATTAGGATTAGAAAAAGTTGTGGTATCTGGAGATATGACAGGTGATGGAACACAATCTGAATTTGAAGCTTATGTGAATGCAGCTAAACAATCTACATATGATTTTGAAGATATTATCGAAGGACGTGGAAACCACGAAACACAAGATACAGAAAACTTCTATAACTATACTTCTTCTGCAGAACAAGTTCACCCATATGAAAAATCACCTTACTTCCATGTATTAGTAGAAGGTGATGAAGGTGAAAAAGATAACTTATTTATCGTTATGACACAAGAAATTCCTTCAACTTCTGCATCTAATACAGCTGATAACTTCTCAACTGCACAATTAGATTGGTTTGAATCTTTATTAGTACAATATTCAGGTACAAACACAAATATCTTTGTGGTATGCCATGGATACTTTAAAAACTGGGGTCCAGGAGATCGTGTCGATGGTTTATATTCACAACCAATGATTTTAAGTGAAAGCTTCCCTGGAAACATGCGTTTTAAAGCTTTATTAGAGGAATACAAAGAAGTAGTTACAATGAGTGGACATACTCACTTTGGATATGTGGAAATGGTAAACTACTCAGATGAAAATGGAACTGCAGCACGTATGATTCATAACAGTTCAGTTGGACGTGTAAGAGCTTATACAGCATCTGGAACATCTACAAGCTTTAATGTTGCAGGTAAAGTAGATGAAACAATTACAAGTGAAGGATATGCAGTTTATGTATATGATGACGCTATCGTATATAATGGATATAACTTAGCTACAAAAGAAATTATGCCATTAGGATGTTACATTATGGAATCTTACGTTCAAGAACGTAAAGAAGTAACATCAATTGAAATTGCACAACAACCAGATAAAACAGAATACAAAATTGGTCAAAGCTTTGACAAGACTGGTATGGTTGTAAATGCAATTTACACAGATGGAACATCAGAAGAAATTACATCTTATTCAGTTGTAGCTAACAACCCATTAACATTAGATGATACATCAGTAACCATTAAATACCAAGGTTATGAAGTAACTCTTCCAATTACAGTTACAGATATGTTTAAAGGAAAAGGTACAAAAGAAGATCCGTATTTAATTGAAACAGCTGAAGATTTCTTTAACTTTACAAACCAAGCTAGTACAATCACAACTTCTCATGATACAGAAGCATTTGGAAAAGGATTATACTTTGCTCAAACTGCAGATATTGATATGGCAGGATATCCAGGATATGAAGGAACTGATGCTAACGGAAACAAACGTTTAGGAATTAGTGGTGTTTATGATGGACAAGGACATACAATTAATGTTGATATTAACACAGACACAGCGCAAATTTCTGTATTCCCATATATCAATGGAGTTTTAATGAACGTGAAAATCACTGGTAAAATTCATGCGGGTGAATCTGCACAAGCAGTAAGAACACTTGGTAAAAATGGTGTTGCGGTAAACTGTAAATTTGATTTATCATTCTCATTTGGTACATCAAGTAGTGCAACAAAATATGCAAATGGATTTACAAATACATGTTATGGTTATGTATATCAAGTATATAACTTATATACATCAGTAGCAGATGAAGCTTATGCATTTACGAAAAAACATGATAATGATACAGTAGTAGATGTATATTATGATTCATATGACAAAAATGGAACTGCATTAACAGATTCTAAAGCAACAAGAAGTAGTGATGGAGTTGCGATTGCCAACAACTTTAACGACCACACAAAAGCAAATGCCCAAATAGCTCTTGCTAAAATGCAAGCAGTATGTCCAGAAATCACATTAGATGACTTATGTTTATGGACAACTGATGGTTTTGCAGAAATGATCCCATTGAATGATTATGTTGAAGCTGATTACAGTGCAGTAGATGCTGCAATCGATGCTATTCCAGCAGACTTATCAATTTACACAGAAGAATCAGTTGCAGCTTTAAATAGTGCTGTAAATGCTGTAGTAAGAGGATTAAAAGGAACACAACAAGCAAGTGTTGATGCAATGGCACAAGCAATCAACGATGCAATCACAGCATTAGAAAAAGAACAAGTATTTGAAATGACTAACTTTAAAGCAGAAGCGCTAGATTACAAAACAATTCAATTAAGCTGGGATGCATTAAAAGCAGCAAACGTATATGTAGTAGAACGTTTAACATCTGAAGGTGATTGGATTGAATTAGCAACTATTACAGATACAACTTACGTTGTAAATGGTGTAAAAACTGGAAAAGCTTATACTTACCGTGTAAAAGCAATGAATGATACTGCACAAACAGAATATGTAGAAACAACTGCACAAACAGAATTGACAGGAGAAATCACATTAACACTTACAAACAATGGTATTAACAAATTTGATTTAGCTTGGAATGAAGTGGCAGGTGCTACACGTTACATCATCTATCGTAAAGCGAACGATGGTGAATGGAAAAAAGTATTAACACTTGGAAAAGACGCTAGAAGCTACACATCAAACGCAATGTTAGCAGGTACTTATACATATGTTGTGAAAGCCGCTAGATACGATTCAACTGAACGTGTCATGGGACCAACTTCTAATGAAGTAGCTGGTGTTTCTACGTTTGATGCAATTAACGTAACGCTAAGTAACGTTGATCAAACAACAGTACAATTGAGCTGGAATAAAATTGAAGGTGTAAAATACTATGAAGTATATCGTGTACAAACTGAATCGTATGGAGAAGTAGGTTCATATCGTTTATTAAAACGTACGACAGCTTTAGAAACTACATGTACTAGCTTAAACCCAGAAAAAACATATAGCTTTAAAGTAAGAGGATATAACATTGTAAATGGTCAAAAGGTTTATACGGAATTTAGTGAATCTGTTGCCAATAAAACATTTTATATTCCAGTTTAAGCATAAGAGAAATAATATACTATAAATCATTCTAGTGATATGAATTTATAAGAGAAGTTGGTAGACCAGCTTCTCTTATTTTTATCTACTATATCTTAAATATGTGATATAATAAAACTAGAATAAACGAGGTGGTTTTATGCGTATTAAAATTGAAAATTGGCAGCTGTTAGTTTTATCTATCTTCTATATCATTTTAGCTGCAGTATCCTTTCACATTACAACCCAACAATTTTATGATTTCTTCTTAGTGGCAGGAATTGTAGTAGCTGTCTTTGGATTATTAATGATATGTGCTTATTTCTTTAAAAAAGATTATTTAAAACCAAACGAATTTAGTTTTAGCTTTGGTTTAATGTATATC
>JAXJYR010000374.1:0-2434 GCA_036306885.1 Longicatena sp. | reverse complement strand
GTCATAAGTATATAATAATTTTCCACTTTTGGCTACCTTAACCCACCGTCTAAAGCCAGTGGGATTGCGGTAGCTTTATTTCAACCTCATTCTGTTCTAATATTATTTTTTGATTTTGAATCGAAGACCTAACCACTTCTGTTAATACAGGATGATGTTCATACATAGAAACTGTATCTTGAAATACTTGTTTATTTAATTCTCTTCTTTGATTCATACTTCACCAACTTCTTTCTGAATTAATTGATGGATTAAAACTTCAATCCATTCATATTTTACTAATTGATTTAACCATTTTTGCGGAATTGCCTCAAGTCCATACCAAAGACCTGCTAAACCACCTGCAATCGCTCCAACAGTATCTGTATCATCTCCTAGATTAACTGCCTTTAAGACACATTCTTCATAGTTTTCAGTATTTAAGAAACACCATAAGGCAGCTTCTAATGTATCTACTACATAACCACTACTTTTGATTTCATCTTCTTCTAAGTTTTGAAAAGCAGCTACATCAAATAAACGTTCATAATGTTTTAATTCATCAGAAAGGATACATTGCTGTTTCGCTTGTTGTAAAGCCTTTGCTACAACATTAACTTTATCATCATCTTTATCATATAGGTGAGCTACCACACAAGCATAAAGGAAACAACCTAATTTACTGCGTTCATGCGCATGTGTTAAAGCTGACATTTCTTCGATAAATTGTTTCGCTTTCACTTCTTTTTTTAACAAACCATCCTTCACCCACAATGCAGCTGGTAAAATGCGCATGAGTGATCCATTTCCATTAGTATGTGCTGCAGTACCACCACAATCTAAAGGTTCACTTTGATTCATATAGCGATATAATGCATTACATGTGGCACCACCATAATCAAAAGTATCATTATGTGCTGTATAAGCTCCATGTAATAACCAATCACAAAATTTATCCATTAACAAATGATAATTTACTTCTTGTTCTGATAATTCACTCAACCATTCAATGGTCGCTAATGTCATACTTGAATCATCTGACCAAGTACCTAAAGGTTGATGATGAGTTCCATAACCAACCATATCAAGAATGGGCTGTTCTTTTAATTCTCTTCTTGTTTTAAATTCTGCCGGAACACCTAATACATCTCCTACAATCAGACCTACTAATGCTCCTTTATACTTGTTAATATTCATCCAATCACACCTTTCTAACGATGTCTTTTTCTATAATCTTGTTCAATATCATCTTTCCAATGGTCTAGGTTCGCACGACATCCTGCTTTTGCACTTCGAACCCGTGATACCACCGCACTTAAAACATTGAAATTCACTTCTGTTCCACGACTATCACATTCATAATTGACAGCACGATCTTCACTAATTCCAAAACGATTCGCAACTCCAATCGCATCAATATTAGCACCTAAAAACAAGAATTCCCATCCATATTTATTTTTTTGACGTTCTACCATTTGTTTTACTTTATCATAAGTATAACGATGACTTGCATTTTCCATCCCGTCCGTTGTAATAATAAATAATGTTTTACTAGGGCGATCTTCTTCTCTAGCATACTTATGAACATTTCCAATATGATGAATGGCACCACCAATCGCATCTAATAATGCCGTACATCCTCGTACATAATACTCTTTCTCACTCATTGGTTTCACATCTTTTAAAGGAATACGATCATGTAAAACTTCTTGACGATCATCAAATAATACTGTTGAAATCAATACTTCCCCATCTTCTTGTTTTTGTTTTTCTAATAATGAATTATACCCTCCTATTGTATCACGTTCTAATCCACTCATTGAACCGCTTCGATCTAAAATAAATACGACTTCTGTTAAATTTCTTTTCATAAATAATTCCTCCTTTTATTGACAGCATCATCTTATCATAAAAGAAAAAAAAGAAAGTCGCCGTGAAGGTGACCTTCTAACAATTTAATCTTTTGTATAATCAAAAAAATTATAAAATCCTACAACCTTATCATCTTGAAGAATCACAAATTTAAAATGTCCTTCTGATGGTAAATCAAAATTTTCAATACCATAAGTGCTTCGTAATCTTTCCCCCGCTTCTAATAAACTTGGTTCTCCATCAGGCATAGTTGCGCTTGGATGTTTTAAGCTTTTGTAAGTACCATCATCATATTTTTTTAATAAATCATAACCATGAGGAACTTTAATTGCATGATCTGAAGTATTTAACCACGTAACACCAATATATTTTTCATAACTATTTAATTCAAAGCCTTCGATTTTTAAACCTGCTAAATTATTCTGACCTTCTGAAAAAAAGATACCTCCACATAATTGACCTGGTTCTTTTTGAAAATATTCTTGAATATGTGATGCATTTTTAATTTGATACATATCAGAATAAATGGTAGTTTCATTGGATGGATCATAACATTCTACCCACACCAAGGTACAATCTTCAT
>JAXJYR010000373.1:0-2489 GCA_036306885.1 Longicatena sp. | reverse complement strand
GTGATGATAAAGTAGCTACGATTAAAAATGAATGGTTGAATGAAATCGATACGATTTTAGGGGAAGAGATTGGAACATTTGATATATCATTAGAAAATTATGATGTAAATGGTACTCGTTTGGTACGTAGTGAAGAAACCAATGCCGGAGATTTTGCAGCAGATGCGATTTATTATCTGTTTGATTCCATGGATTTAGATGTTGATGTCGCATTTATGAATGGTGGAGGAATTCGGAACGAAAGTTTAACAGGAGAAGTCTCATATAAAATATGCAAAGATGTACATCCATTTGGAAATGTGGCATGCTTACAAAAGGTAAGTGGACAACAAATTTTAGATATGCTTGAATGGGGAGCACGTTTTGTTGGAGCTGGTGAGAATGGAGCTTTCTTACAAACATCTGGTTTAACTTATAAAATTAATCCATCTATTCCTTCAACGATAAAAGCAGATGATAAAGAAGGATGGATAGAAGGGCCGCAAACTTATCGTGTTTATGATGTGAAAATATATAATAAAGAAACCAATACATGGGACGTATTGGATTTACAACAAGAATATCATCTAGCAGGATATAACTATACGTTACGTGATTTAGGTGATGGATTCACAATGTTGAAAGATGCAGAAAATGTATTAGATTATGTAATGGAAGATTATATGGTTCTTGCGACCTATATTCAAGCTTTTGAAAATACAAAAGTTACTGCGAAGAATTCACCGCTTTTAAAGAAATATCCAAATTTATTAATTGATTATGGAAATCCTCAAGGAAGTGGACGAATTAACATTATGAAATAGTAAAAGTGCGCATACAATGTGATATGCGCACTTTTTATGATGTGATTCCGATTTCTTTTAAATATTGATGAAAGGTAGGTGAAAAAGTTTCTTTTGTAATATCATATAAACGTTCCATATTTTCAAAATTGAAAGTGATATCTTCATAAAAGGCTTCAAAAACAGCTTCTGCTTGTTGGTATGACATTTGAGAATTAATATGTTTTTTAAAATACATACGAGCAATATAATCATAAATTGGTTGATAATCTTTAAAATCAACAATGGCATATGGAGTATATCTTAAGGTCATTTGGGCATCGATTCTGGCGACAATTTGATATGCTTCTTTTGTTTCCATAAAAGCATCCATTTGATCAATTAAATAATTGACACTATGTAGAAAGAAATCCTCACCAGAATAACCAATACAATCGCTAATGATGCGATAATAGCTAGCTAATAATGGATAAAATGTCGCGCGCTTATTTAATCCTTGTAGCTCATAAGCAATGTTGGTAATAATACTTTCTTCCGCATAATGTCCCATTTTATAATTGTTGTAGAAACCTATGTCTATTTTATAATCATGATATTCATCCTTTTTTTGTTGTAGACTTCTTGCTGCATGACATAACTCATGAATTAAAATAATATAATCATCACTGTCGCGGTTTAAATTTATCCCTTCTTTGATACATATTTTGTTTTCATAACGTAAATAACATGCGGCACTATCTGTTGATAAAGTTTCTAAGTTAATTTGTTCTTGCGACATTTCTTCAATCAGTAGTGTTTGAAGGTTATGATATAGCACTGCTAAGTTACAATTTGGATAGTATTTACGTAAATCGCAGGCAAATTCATAAATAAAATCTTTATATATATGAGAGATATGTTGGTTTAATTGTAAAGCTTTTTGAATTTGGTTTAAAGAAACGTCATGATATCCTAATATTTTTTCGTAAGCCGAACAATCACGAGCTCGATATGTTTTGATTAAATAATCATAAGCATAGTCATTTGCGTATTGATAATCATATTCATCATCAGCCTCTAAAAACTCGGCTTTATATCTATTGAGGACCTTTTCACTAAGAACATCTTCAACACCAGAACCTTTATAAGCAGTTTTATAATTTGATTCAGGTTGATTGGAAGCCTGATTTAAATTTTGTTTCAATGAGGTAGAATAATGATGATAAAGGAAAAGAGTACCACCAACAAAACAAAGCGTGATAAATAGTATGCATATAATTAATTTCTTTAACATGTTTAACCCTCCTATATAGGATATTTCCATTATATCAAATAGTTAAAATAATTGGATAGATATGATTAATATATGTTTTTTTTGATATAGATAATTTATAGATAAATTGGTTAAGCTAATAGTATATATAATCATTTATTTTTTTAGCTAATGAACAATAATGATTTCTTTACATATATTAGAGTGTCATATGAATTGAGAGAATAAAAGCTTTATGTTAAACTAAAAATAAGATAAATATAGAGAGGGGAATGAGTATGAATGTATTAATTGGTTTAATGATTCCATTTGTGGGAACGACTTTAGGTTCGGCAATGGTATTTTTTATGAAGGATAAATTAAATGATCGTTTAGAAAAAGTACTACTTGGTTTTGCAGCGGGAATTATGATTGCGGCAAGTATTTGGTCATTGTTAATTCCGGCTATGGAACAT
>JAXJYR010000372.1:0-1957 GCA_036306885.1 Longicatena sp. | reverse complement strand
CTCACATCCTTTCTGCTAAGTTAGATTTATCTAACTTATATTCAATAATAAAATTCGCCTTGTAGCGAACAACGATAATTATAGCTAGTTTTCAATGTTTCACAACGCCCAAAGCATAAAACTTATACTCCGAAATATGTAATTATTCATCCAAAAAACAACTATTATCCATATTGAAAGAAATATCTCCCAAAAGAAAAAAGAACGCTCCAAAACGTTCTTTATCAATTACATTATTTTTACCTTTGTATGTTCTTTGCGATATACCCCAGGTGTATCACCAATAATTTTCTTAAACGCCGAGGAAAATTTACTTTCATTCTCATAACCAAATTCTTCAGCAATTTCTTCGATAGTACGATTGGTATGAATCAATACCTGAGTAGCACATTGCATTTTCTGTACACGAATAAAACTAATAACAGGCATCCCATAAACATTTCGAAAGGCATTTTGTAAATAAGTATCGGATACACCAAACATTGATGTCAGCTGTTTTAAAGTGATTTTTTCATTAAGATTTTCACTAATATAATCTGATACCAATTTCACAATTTCTACCTGACTACGAGGAACTAAATTGCGATCATAATAACTACTATTTGTTTTAGCATATTTCATTCGAAAAAATAACTCTGGCATCTTAGCCTTTAAATAGCTTAAACGTTGGTCAACATCAATATCATATAAATCATAAAAGAACTTTTTAGCAGCATTTGATGAACGAAGGACAATATGCGACATTCCACCACAAATATGTTGTAGTGCATCCTCTAATGGACAATCAAAACTTCTTATATATTCCAGTAATGGATTATGTTCAATATTAAGATCGATGTTAATACAAATACCATGATAATGCTTCAACGGTAAATGAAATATCTGTTGGGTTTTGTGATGAATCGCAAATGAACAATCTCCAGGCATCAAATAAAAAAATTCATCATTCATTTGTTGCTCAATACGTCCTTCTTTACAAAAATGAATACTAACATAATTTTTAAACATTCCTTGTTCAAATAATCCAAAGTCAAAATCTGTCATATGCACAGAAATATATGCTACTTCTACGCCAGGAAACAAATGATACACAAGGGCTTGTGCATCTCCTGTATCGTTACTATAGGAATACTCTATGATACTCTTTTTATTTACATCCATACTTCCACCTTATTTTCAATCCACAGCATAAGTTAGACACAACTAACTCATGTACATAAAACATAGAAGGTAACTATGATATACCTTCATGAACTGAAGTATAACATAAAGATTCTTAAAAATCAAACATCAACCTATATAAGATAGATTACGCTGATATAAAAAAATACGACGTGATAAAATCACGCCGTATTTGCCTCAAATAAGGACTTTTACTATATTACGAATACCTTTATAAGCAGTTATTCGTTTCTATCATCACTACTATTTAGCAGTAGCGTATTTGATTGTAGAGTATGGAGTGTAAACTGAATATTTAATATCTTCTCCTGATTTGTAAGTTTTGTAACCACGTACTTTGAAGAAGTATTTTTTACCACTACTTAAAGATTTCGCTGTGTAGCTTAATTCTTTTGTAGTAATCAGTTTAGTGTATTTACCTTTTTCACTTGTTGCACGGTAAACTTGGTAGTGTGTTACACCTTCCACTTTTTTCCATGAAACTTTTACTGATTTTGTTCCTGCTTTTAATGTTACGGCTGGTGCTACTTTTTTAACACTTCCTTTTACAGTGTTAGATGAATCAGTCATTACACGATCAATAGAATCGTAACGTCCAGCTTTTAATACGAATTGGTAATCACCATTTGGCATTTCTGCTGTTAAGTATTCTGTTTCTTTGGCACCTAAAGTAAGAACTTTTCTCATTTTGTCATTATTACGTTTACGGTAAACAATGTAACGAGTAGCTCCATCAATTTTGTTCCAGCTTAATTTGAATGTAGAAGTTGAAACT
>JAXJYR010000371.1:0-4398 GCA_036306885.1 Longicatena sp. | reverse complement strand
GTCTAATTTTCGATGTAGAAAACCCATTAAACGATTCACGATTCATCCCTCCGCTCTTATTTTATTATATCATTTCTCTATCTAAAGTACAATTTAGTTATCATCCAACTTAAACACAAATCATATCTATTTATTTATAACGTTAAAATGCAGATAACACGATATATGAATATCTTTTATCTGCATTTGTTATACTATTTTATCATCTATTTCTTTTTGTTGAATCAATGGCAAGAATCAGCATTAAGACTGATAATACATCTTGAGAATCATCTATATTAATTTCATATGTTTTGAAATTTTTAGATACTGTCGCAATACTATTTCCAAAATCATCATAGATGGTATAATTCCACAATGGTTTTTCACCTTCTACACGCCATCCTTTATAGTCGACATGATATTTATACCAAGGCCAAAACAACATACCTGGAATACCTGCACAACCAATATACTTTCCTTCGATATAAATATTAAACATCGACGGTCTAAAGCTTTTTTCTTTCAATTTACCTATGATATTACCTTGTACATCAGAAACTTTCAGTGTTTCTGTCCATTCTAAATCACCTTTGGCTACATACAATACATTCCCATCTTCATCATAAATATTAAATGGATCATGCCAAAAGAAATATTGTTGTTTGAAAAATAATTTCATAATTTTATTCGTTTGTAAGAGTAGCTAATTCATCATCAATTTCTTGAATTTTAGTTTCTAATTCAGTAATGTTTTCTTTCCATTTTTTAATATCTTTTTTATTGTCTTTGATTAGCTGTTTGTTTGTTTCTTCAATTGTTTCATACTCTAAAGTATATTGTCCAACTTGGGCAATCAAGCGATCATATTCTTGACGACATAATTCATATGCATCTTCTTTTAATTCCATAATCGTTTGTTTATCCTCATTGTCAGGATTTTCTTCTGCCTCTTTAATTGATTCTTCATAATCTGCTTTTGATACTTCTAATACTTCCACTTGGTATGTATCCGCAGCTTCTTGGGCATCTTTAATGTTTTTTTCATATTCTTTTAAATCGTTATCTAAAACATTTTGAGCTTCTTCATTTGCTGTTTTTGCTGCATCAATTTTTTCTTCATATGATGCAATTTTATCTTCATAGCTTTTCTTTTGTCCATTTAAAGCAGCGATACGTGCTGAGTTATCTTCAATATCGGCATCACTATCTTTATCTTCATCTTTATCAGCATCACTGTCTGTTTCACCATCTTGATCCGCATCACCATCTGTGGCATCGCCATTATTTTGGTCTACATCACTATCCTGATTTGTATCAGCATCTGTTTCTCCATCTTGTGGTTCATCTTTATTTTGTGGAGTTTGTTCACTAATTGGGTTATCCTTTTTAAACATATCCTTTAAGATAATTTTTCCAGCCACAAGTGCGACAGCCACTAACGCTACACTAATAAAGAATACCATAATATAAGTGATAATTTTATTCGTTTTGCGTTCCTTTTCTTCTGAAGCTTTGTTTTGTGCTTCTTCCTCTTCTTTTACTTCTGCTAAAGGCTTCACAATTGTTCTTCCTAATGTCTCTTCCTTTACTTCACTAATTTTGTTAATTGGTTGTGTCACAATAATCATATCGTCATCATCTTCAATAATTGGTTGTGCTTGCGCATCCATATTACGACGACGTCGTTCTTCAATTGCTTTTTGTAATTCTATATCTGCATCATAGCGGTTGTTATCGTTCATCATCATCTATCCTTTCTCTGCTAGATTATATCAAACTTTTATCAAAAATTTCTTACATTTTTTTTACAATTTAATAATTATTTCTTACAATTTTAAATTGTTCAAATGGATAAAAGATATATACATCCTTCCCAATAATATCTTCTTCCTTAAATGGACCTTCAATACGTGAGTCTAATGATACCACACGATTATCTCCCATCAAGAAATATTCACCTTCTTTTAATGTTACTTCATCAAAGTCATTGGTAAAGTGAGCTCCACTGCGACGATAATCATTCACATAATCTGTATCTAAATATGGTTCATCTAATGGTTGTCCATTTATATAGACTACATCATCTTTACAAGAAATTGTTTCTCCTGGTAACCCAATAATACGTTTTACCCAGTTTTCATCGCGTTCTTGATGATGGATTACGACAACATCATAACGACTTACACCATCAAGGTTTACTAGCATTAAATTTACCATTCCTACTTCTTTATCAACTAAAGTAGGATACATACTAGCACCGTCTACTTGAACTGGTTTTACAACAAAATTAGTAAGTCCCCATACCATAACAAAACAGATAATAAAGGTTACGAATAAATCTTTAATTTCACCAATCCAATCAATTCCTGCTTTTTTTTCTTCTACTTCTTCTTCAACCACTTTTACGGGTTCATCTTCTATTTCTTCTTGAATATCTTCAAAGTAATCTCTTTCTTCAATCATACGGAATGCCTCCTTATATGTGATTTATTATATCACTTCTAGCATCAAACGAAAATATCAATTTCATTTCTCATAAAAAAAGATAAAATCTAAAACATTAATAAATTGATTTTATCTCCTTAAATTTTTTCAGATGAATTATATATTTTGTTGAAAGTATTTAATTTGGCGCGGGTAAGAGGGGTTGCACCTCTAATTGCTTATCTATATCATAATTGACCCATTGACCTCTCATAACATAATGAGCGGACCCGCATTACAGCAACCCGCACGCTTATCATTATTGTCCATGCTTTCTACCTCCATCACAACCAATCTTAGAATAAATAATCCTATTTCTAAGGCGATTGACATTTCAGCGGGTAGTACATAAGTTAATATTGAAGCTATCGTCTCAATTAATAATAGCAGAGTAATATGCAAATAATTACACGTCACCATTATATCATTAAATAATGCACGTTAAAAGATTGTTTATACAATTTATAACACTCCAAATTATTCTCGGAGTTCTTATTTTTCATTTCTCATAAAAAATATCTAAATGAGTATTTCATCATTTAGATATTTTTAAGTTAATAGTGTTTTACTTTAATACGATTCATTGCTTTGGCTAATGCTAATTGGGCACGCGCAACATCGATATCTGGTGAAATTTTAGATAGACGTTGCATCGCGCGATCTTTCGCTGCTTGCGCACGTTGTTCATCAATTTCTGCTTGTGCTTCAATACTATCTGTTAAGATATTCATTTTGTTATCTTTAAATTGTAGTAAACCTTCACCGATTGCATAGTAGTGTTTTTCTTTATTGATTGTGACAATACAAGGTGATACTTTCAACATTGCCACAATTGGCATATGGTTGGTAAGAATCGTTGTTTCTCCTTCAATCGTTGTCACATGAACACTTTCTACTTCTTCTTTTAAGTATAATCCTTTCGGAGTAATCATTTGTAGTTGAATCATGAGTTCATCGCCTTAGCTTTCGCTTCTGCTTCTTCAATCGTTGAAACAAACATAAATGCTGTTTCTGGTAAATGGTCATATTTACCTTCTAGGATTGCTTTAAAGCTTGCTACCGTATCTTCTCTTGATACATAACATCCTTTATATCCTGAGAATACTTCTGCAACGTGGAATGGTTGTGATAAGAAGTTACGTACACGTCTAGCACGGTTTACAATTACTTTATCTTCTTCACTTAATTCATCCATACCTAAGATGGCAATAATGTCTTGAAGTTCTTTGTAACGTTGTAGAATGTTTTGTACCCCACGTGCTACTTCATAATGTTCTTCTCCTACTACAAGTGGATCTAACATACGTGAAGATGATTCAAGTGGGTCTACCGCTGGATAAATACCTAAAGCTGCAATATCACGATCTAATACGGTTTTCGCATCTAGATGTGTAAAGGCAGTCGCAGGGGCTGGGTCTGTTAAGTCATCGGCAGGTACATAAATTGCTTGTACCGATGTGATAGAACCGTTTTGTGTTGATGTAATACGTTCTTGTAATGCTCCCATTTCTGAAGCTAATGTTGGTTGGTAACCTACCGCTGAAGGCATACGTCCTAATAGGGCACTTACCTCTGAACCAGCTTGAGTAAAACGGAAGATGTTGTCGATAAATAATAGTACGTCTTGGTTGTCATGATCACGGAAGTGTTCTGCCATTGTTAATCCTGATAAGGCAACACGCATACGAGCACCTGGTGATTCATTCATTTGTCCATAAACTAATACTGTTTTATCTAATACACCACTATCTTTCATTTCATGGTACATGTCATTTCCTTCACGAGTACGCTCTCCTACACCCGTTACAACTGACATCCCACCATGTTCTTTGGCGATGTTGTGAATTAACTCTTGAATTAATACGGTTTTACCTACTCCGGCACCACCGAATAAACCGATTTTACCCCCTTTTGCATAAGGACATAATAAAT
>JAXJYR010000370.1:0-3859 GCA_036306885.1 Longicatena sp. | reverse complement strand
GTTTGCGATTGATAACCCTGCCGAATTCTCACGTAAAATCTGTGATTTCATGGTAAAAGCAGTAAAATAATGAAAAGACTCTTTGTATCGATAGGTACAAGGAGTTTTTTTGTGCTATGATATGGTTAATGAGGTGATAGAATATGAAAAAGATAATGTTAATATTATTAGCTTGTTTGTTATGTGTTTCTACTTTTGATAAAACACTTATTCAAGCTGAAGAAGAGTTTGTCAACACTTATCAAGATGTTGAAGAGGATGTGCCTACTTCTACGTTTGAAGATGAAGTAGAGGTAACGACAAGTGCTAATTTACCAGCTCGCTATGATTCACGAGATTATGGGTGGGTGACATCGGTAAAAAGTCAAGGTAGCTTAGGAACTTGTTGGGCGTTTACAACAGTTGGTGCTGCGGAAACATCATTACTAAAACAAGGATATGTATCTAATGCCAATCAAATTGATTTAAATGAACTACAACTGGCATATGGGTTTTATCATCGTGTCAATGATCCATTAAATTTAACCCCAAATGATTTTGTATATGAAACAAGTGGGGATTATTTAATGCGTGGAGGAAATATTCGTGTGAATGCCATGTACTTAGCGCAATGGGGATCACTTGTAAATCAAGCCGATTTCCCATATGCTACTAATAAAAATCAAATACCGAATAATTTACATGAATTATATAACTACAAAGATACGGATTATATTATGAAGGATAGTATTAATCTTCCCGAAGAAGAACGTGCAATCAAAGAAGCAATTATCGAATATGGAAGTGTAGGAGCTTCTTATTATAGTTTAGATGGATCGAATAAAACTTATATTTTCCATGATGATAGTAATCAAGCAAGTAACCATGCGGTTCTTTTAGTTGGGTATGATGATACGATTTCACGTAATTTATTTAAAAATAGTCATCCGCAAAAAAAATTACCAAGCCGCGATGGTGCTTGGATTGTGAAGAACAGCTGGGGAAGCTACAATGGTGATAATGGATATTATTACTTATCTTACGATATGCATGTATATACACCAACTGCCTTTGTATTTCAACCACGTAGTACATATGATCATAACTATTTCTATGATGGAGGATATATTCTA
This sequence comes from Longicatena sp., assembly GCA_036306885.1. Lineage (GTDB taxonomy): Bacteria > Bacillota_I > Bacilli_A > Erysipelotrichales > Erysipelotrichaceae > JAXJYR01. The sequence goes on along the minus strand of JAXJYR010000370.1, from coordinate 2,747 downwards.
AACCAAGCCAATCCTTGGAGTCAAGAAGTGATGCGTGTTGCGAATGTCTTTACAAGTAAAAAAGGAGATTATAATACTAAAGAAACATTAGAAGCTGTCAATGTTGGAATTGGAAGTGCCAATACCAATTATTCAATTATGATTTATCAATTGGAAGAAGGACAAACGAATCCTTTATCTTCAAAAAAATTGTTAAGTAAACCAGTGAAAGGTTTTGTAAAGTATCCTGGAAATTATACGATTGATTTAAATAAATCGATCGAATTAGAAGAAGGAACTAAATTCTCGGTAGAAGTTACCTTATCGACAACAACAAATGAATTACCAAGTATTTTTATTTCACAAACATATCAATATTCATGGTTATATGTATATGAAGAAGTATTAGCTGATCAATGTTATTTGATTTATGATGATAGCTATGTTTATGATGCGGTAAGGGCAGGATATTGTGCGCGTATTCGTGCTTATACAAATACTTCTTCAAGAAAGAACCCATTACCAAAACAAGTGAAAAATGTAAAAGCGAAAGCGATAGATTATAAGACCATTCAATTAACATGGGATAAAACAGCAAATGCGAAGGAATATGTAGTCTATCGTAAATCACCATCAAGTGATAGCTTTAGTCGTTATAAAACTACAACTAAGACATCGCAAAAGGTGACTGTGACCTCAGGTAAACAATATCAATTTTATGTACGTGCTTACAATGATTATGGAAGAGGTGCTAAAAGTGATATTGTGAAGAAAACAGCAAAATTAACTGGTACCCCTACTTTAGAGTTGACGAAAAAAGGGAAAACACGATTCCAATTAAAATGGAGTGCAGTAGATGGGGCAACACGCTATATTATTTATCGTCAAAGAGGAAGTGGAAACTATCGTAAGGTTCTTACCTTAGGTGGCGATGTCTTCCAATATACAACGACATATTTACCACAGGGGACATATCGTTTTATTGTGAAGGCTGCACGCTATGATTCTATTGATCGGGTGATGACGAATAATTCGAATGAAGTAAAAGGAACTTCTACTTATACAAGACCCGAATTAACCGTGAAAAAAGAAGGTACAAGTGCAAATTTAACTTGGACGAAAGTAGAAGGAGTTCAATATTATCATGTATATCGTTCTTCAAGTAAAGATGGTAAATATAGTCATATCAAAACCACAACTTCTACGAACTACCAAAATAAATCATTAAGTAAAGGTAAAACATATTACTTTAAAGTACGTGGTTATAAATCCTATGATGGTGAAAATATTTATACGAAATTCTCACCAATTCGTAGTATCAAAATTTAATAAAAACTCTTTGTAAATATCTTTTATGATAAAATGAGATAAGAAAGAAGTGATAGCATGACATTAAAAATTATTCGTAATGATATTACCAACATGAATGTCGATGTGATTGTCAATACAGCCAATGAAAAACCAACTTATTCGACTGGATTAGACTTTGCTGTATATCAAAAGGCAGGAGTTAATTTACTATTAAAAGAACGACAAAAAATAGGTCCTTTAAAAGAAGGTGAAGTTGCCATTACGCCAGGTTTTCAACTACCTGCCAAATATATCATTCATGCAGTTAGTCCTGATTTTCGCAAAGGAGATAAAAGTTTATTATTAAGAGATTGTTATTTCAAAAGCTTACATCTAGCCAAACAATATCAATGTACTAGTATTGCGATGCCTTTGATTTCAACAGGTAATTTTGGCTGTAGTAAGGAAGAAGGAATGCGCATCGCCCTAGATGAAATCAATACCTTCTTATTACAAAATGAAATGCTAGTTTATCTTGTTGTCTTTGATGAAAATGCGACAAAGCTAGGAACACAGCTTTATCCAGCTCTTGAATCCTATATTGATGCTCATTATGTTGAACAACAATTAAAAATTGAATATCCAAAACGAAGAAAAGGGAATATTAGTTGTGGTGCATCAGTTTCTTCACATAGAGCAAAACGAAATGATTTATATGCAGAACGTAGTTCAAATGAAATGTCAGAAACAATTTGTGAAGATTCCTATGATGGATATATCGATTTTGTCGAAAAAAGTGAATCAGCTTTAAAAGAGCGTATGAGCCATATGTCTGATACTTTTGTCGAATACTTAATGTTTTTAATTGATAAGAAACAATTAAGTAATGCGCAAGTATATAAACGTGCGATTATAACCAAACAATTATTTTCCAAAATAAAACTAAATGTAAACTATCATCCCGATAAATCCACTGCCATGCGTTTATGCGTGGGCGCAATGCTTAGTTTAGATGAAACAAAAGATTTATTAGCACGAGCAGGCTATGCATTATCTCCGTGTGATAAGCGTGATATTATCTTTTCCTTTTTCATTGAACATGAAGTTTATGATATGATCGAAATAGATATTGCCTTAGAAGAACATGGTTTAGATTGTTTTATTCAATAAGAAGTCACGATAAAGTGGCTTTTTTTATATGTTTATAAATATTTATATAAACATATTGACATAAGTGTCTATTGATGATAGACTATAGATGTCTATAAAGAGTAGACAACACATGGAGGTGAAATTATGGATGTGAAATTAGGTGTTGTTGAAGCTCAATTTGCTGATATTGTGTGGGAACATGCTCCGCTTACGACAAAAGAATTAATCATTTTATGTGAACAACAGTTACAATGGAAACGTACCACAACATATACAGTATTAAAAAAATTATGTGATAAAGGATTATTTCAAATGCAAGATCGTCT
>JAXJYR010000369.1:0-7280 GCA_036306885.1 Longicatena sp. | reverse complement strand
GTGTATATCACTGAGTTTATCTACTGCATTAAATGCTGTGAATGTCGATATTATCCAATTATTAAATCATGAATGATAAAAACAACTTTCACCATGTGATGAAAGTTGTTTTTAATTGAATTAAATTTTCTTAATGACATATTTATCAAATAATACTTGGTTATATTCATCGGCACCATCCATATTAGATGATCGAAAGACTGGGGCATCATTTCCATCAGCTAATAATAATTCAACCATTTCTCCAATGATGAATTGTGATAAATAGCATCCTGTTAAAGTGGAAATCGGTCCCATTTTAATTTGTTCATTTAAGGCTACTCCAGCATCGCCATGAGGTGCCATATTATCTAAGACAATATCAGCTAATTCAAATAGACGTAATCCACATTCATGTCTAGAAGTAATCGTTTTAGAGTGTTCTAATGAAGTAATTCCAATAATTTTAACACCTTTATTTTTCATTCTTAACAAGTATTCAATTACTAAGGCATTACGTCCTGAATTACTAGTCGCAATGATGACATCGCCCTTTTTCACATCATAAATGTTTTCTAAAACATCAGCATAAGCGGCGATACGTTCTAATTTGGTACTTTTTACTGGATGAGTTAAAAGTGTCATTTCTCCTTCTAAAATGGGATAAATTTTGGCATATCCACCAGCTCTACCATATAAATCTTGACCAATCATATGTGAGTGTCCAGTACCAAAGGTAAAGATACGACCGCCATTTACTTCACATTCATATAAACACTTCGCAGCTTCATGAATAGCTACTTCATTTTGTTGGTAACATGCTTCTAAAGTTGTGTTAACAAATTGATGATATTCTGTTACAAATGACATAAATTAATTCCTTCTTTCTTCATTAAAAATAGTATAACATAATCATATAAATTTTTTAGATAGAACATTGATTTTATTGATAAATTCAATATTATGAAAATATTTACATCTAAAATAGTTGAAAATGTTTCAAAAACGTTTGACATTTTCATAGAGTGGGCGTATGATATAAATAACATATGCGTTGGAAAAGAAATAGTACATTTATGGAAGCATAGTAGAGAGTCTTCGTAAGGTGAAAGGAAGATATGGGAAAGTAAATGGAACACGTCTTGGAGCAGTTATGGCGAAGTCATAGTAGTCATAATCGGTAATGTGCACCCGTTATCGTGCAAGAGTATTATGATGTACTCTATAAGGTTGGGGATGTGAGTCTTCAATGAACTAAGGTGGGAACACGTGAGGTAACTTTCGTCCTTTGGATGGAAGTTTTTTTTTTATATAAGGAGGAAATAACGATGGAAAAATACGCAATCCCAGAAGGGACAAGAGATTTAATTTTAGGTGAATGTAATGCTAAGAAAGCCTTACAAAAACGTATTGAAACAGTATTTGATGCATATGGGTATGATGAAGTAATTACTCCTTCTATCGAATATTATCGTACGTATTCACAAGGATTTGTCAGTTTAAAAGAAGAAGAGATGTATAAATTCTTTGATCATAATAATGCCATTTTAACATTACGTATGGATATGACGGTACCAATTGCCCGTATGGCAGCTACGAAATTTAAACATCATAAATCACCATTACGTTTTCGTTATTGTGCCAATGTCTATAAGGTAAAACAATATTTTGCGGGAAAACGCAATGAAGTAAGTGATTGTGGAATTGAATTATTAGGACAAAGTGCCAAAGAAAGTGATTTAGAAATCTTAATGTGTGCAATGGAAGTAATGGAACAATTATCTGATAAACCATTTACTTTAGAATTAGGAGATGTTCGCTTCTTCCACGAAGCTTGTCGCGAAGCACGTTTATCATCAACAGAAATGAATACCTTAGCTGATTTGATTGATCGTAAATCATTAACGGAATTATCAACTTACGTCAATCAACTACGTTTAACGGAAGCAGAAAAACAATTCTTTGAACAATTACCTTGGTTTTGTGGGGATGTCGAAGTATTACAAGAAGCTAAACAATATTGTTTTAATGATACTTTAAAAAATATATTAAATGATTTACAAAAATACTATGATGGATTATGTGAATTAGGATATGGAAGTCATGTGACATTTGATTTAGGAAAACTACCACATTTAAATTACTATAGTGGTTTATTATTTGAAGGATTTGTCGAAGGCATTGGGACAAGTGTATTAAGTGGAGGAAGATATGATTCACTACTAGCTAAATTTGGAAATGATATGCCAGCGATTGGATTCTCGGTAAAACTAGACTATGTCTTAGATGTCTTAGAACAAAAAAATGAACCAAAAACGATTTTATATTATCCAGCTAATTTAAAAATTGAAGCGTTAAAACAAGCGAAAGAATTACGTAAGAGCAAACGTGTCGCTTTATGTCAAAGTGAAGACTATAATGAAATTACATGTAAGGAGGAAAACCTATGATTTCCATTGCATTAACCAAAGGACGTTTAGAAAAACAAACAGTTAAAATGCTAGAACAAAGTGGTTATGGAGTCGAATGCTTAAAGGAAAAAGGCAGAGCATTAGTATTTCATGATGCAAATAAAGAGGTGCAATATTTCTTAGTCAAAGCCAATGATTGTATTACTTATGTCCAACATGGTGTGGCAGACTTAGGAGTAGTTGGAAAAGATACTTTATTAGAAGGTGGAAAAGATTACTATGAAGTATTAGATTTAGGAATTGGAAAATGTCGTTTTATTGTGGCAGGACTTCCAGAACATAATCCATTTGAAAAAGTAGGACATGTGAAAATTGGTACGAAGTATCCACATGTAGCCAAAAACTATTTCTTAGAAAAAGGGATTGATGCCGAATTTATCAAAATTGATGGAAGTGTAGAGCTTGCCCCATTACTAGGATTATGTGATGGAATTGTCGATATTATGGAAACAGGTACAACCTTAAAAGAAAATGGTTTAGTTGTATTTGATACGGTATGTGAAATTAGTGCGCGTGTCATTGTGAATAAAGCAAGCTTTAAATTAAAAAGAAAAGAAATCCAACAAGTGATTGAAGATTTGAAACAACAGATTGGAGGGTAAGATATGTTAAAACCTTATGCAATGCAACAAAAAGATGAATTGATTGCGTATTTAGAAGGACGTAGTGAAGAAATCAATGCCGATATTATGTTGAAAGTAACGGATATTTTAAATAACGTCCGTTTGAATAAAGATGATGCATTAAAATACTATACAAAATGTTTTGATGGAATTGAATTAGATGACTTTAAAGTCAGTGAAGCAGAACTAGCAGCACAAGCTGCGTTAGCTGATCCTGATTTTGTAGTAGCGATGCAAAACGCAAGTCACAATATTGAAGTATTTCACCAAGCGCAAGTGCAATCTGGTTATCGTTTAGATAAAGAATATGGGATTTATTTAGGGCAACGTGTGTTACCTTTAGATAGTGTGGGAATTTATGTTCCTGGTGGTAGAGCGCAATATCCTAGTTCAGTGTTAATGAATGCTATTCCAGCGCGTATTGCAGGAGTAAAACGTATCGTGATGATTACCCCTCCAAGTAAAGAAGGAGGTTTACATCCCAATATTGCAGCCGCTGCCAAAATTGCGGGAGTTACTGAAATTTATAAAATCGGAGGAGCACAAGGAATTGCGGCTCTAGCATATGGAACCCAAAGTATTCAAAAGGTAGATAAAATTGTCGGTCCAGGTAATATCTTCGTCGCTACTGCTAAAAAATTAGTATTTGGGACAGTGGATATTGATATGATTGCAGGTCCAAGTGAAATTTTAGTCATTGCTGATAAAGATGCTAATCCAGCCTATGTGGCAGCTGATTTATTATCGCAAGCGGAACATGATCCAATGGCTAGTGCGATTTTAGTATCAGATAATGTCGAAATGATTGAAAAGGTTAATGTCGAACTTGCCAAACAAGTTGAATTATTACCAAAAGTAGACATCGCCAAAGCTTCGCTACAAGCTTATGGGACAAGTATTTTATGTGATGATTTAAGCCAATGTGTAGAAATCTCAAACCAAATTGCCCCAGAACACTTAGAACTTATGATTCAAGAACCAATGGCTTATTTAGACCAAGTGAAACATGCAGGTAGTGTGTTCTTAGGATATTATACATGTGAAAGTATTGGAGATTACTTTGGTGGTACCAATCACGTATTACCAACCAGTGGAACTGCCCGTTTCTCTAGTGCTTTAGGTGTCGATAGCTTTATTAAAAAAAGTAGCTTCTTATACTATAGTGAAGAAGCCGTGAAAACCTATGGAAGTCAAATTGTAAAAATGGCGCAAGAAGAAAATTTAGATGCTCACGCCAATGCGGTGAAAGTGAGGTTAAGATAAATGAAAAAAGTCGAAGGATACAGTGGAAGAGTTGAAGGAACGATCATGTTGAATGCCAATGAATTATCATTTGATATGGCACAAAACTATATGGATGAAATCATTGCAGGCTTAAAAGAATTATCCTTTAATCGTTATCCAGACACCACTAATCAACGTGTGATTGATGCTTATGCTAGTGCAATGAACTTAGATGCGAACATGATTTTAGCCGGAAATGGTTCCGATGAAATGTTAGGATTCTTAATTGGAAGTTTTTTAGGAAAAGATAAAACATTATATACTTTAGCACCTGATTTTTCAATGTATGACTATTATTGTGGAATGCATGATGCTAGTATTGCCAAATTTGCTTGTGCCAAAGATGGAAGCTGGAATGTGGATGCATTCATCGCCCAAGGTCAAACAGTACAACCACACATGATTTTATTCTCTAACCCGAATAATCCAAGTGGTTATGCAATGGATTGCGCATCTTTATGTAAGCTACTAACAGCATTTCCTAATATTCCTGTCATTATTGATGAAGCCTATGGAGAATTTAATGATGAAAGTATGTTAGCTTATTTAGATCAATATCCAAACTTATATGTGACTCGTACTTTATCTAAAGCTTATGGATTAGCTGGAGCACGTATTGGTTTTCTGATTTCTAATGTGGATAATATGGAACGCTTAAGACCACAAGTCGTACCATATAATGTCAATAGCTTTACCCAAATGCTAGCTAGTGTTGTCTTAAAACACCACCAAGACTATGCATGTCAAATTGAAGCAGTTAAACAAATGCGTGATACGATGTATGAACGCTTAAAAGGATTACAAAATATCACCATTTATCCATCTAAAGCCAACTATTTATTTGGGCGATGTGCTAATAAAGAAAAAATGTTAGCAGCATTTGAAGCTGAAGGTATTGTCATTCGTAATTATGGTGATGATTCCTTCCGTATTACAATTGGTTTAGCTACAGAAAATGAAAAAGTATGTTCAATCTTAGAAACGATTGGTTAGGAGTTTATGATGCGTAATAGTACAATAAAACGAGAAACAAATGAAACAACCATCCTATGTGAACTAGAATTAGATGGTAGTGGAAAAAATCAAATTGATACAGGTGTTGGTTTCTTTGATCATATGTTGGATCTGATGGCTTTTCATGGTGGCTTTGATTTAACGATGGAAGCAAGCGGTGATTTACATGTATGTGATCACCATACCGTAGAAGATTGCGGAATTGTCTTAGGTCAATGTTTTAAAAAAGCCTTAGGTGATAAAAAAGGAATCGCTCGTTATGGTTTTATGAGCTTACCAATGGATGAAACTTTATGCCAAGTTTCATTAGATATTAGTGGACGAGCTTATTTAGTCTATAACTGTGAATTAAAACGTGATACGATTGGAACTTTCGCTACGGAAATGGTTGAAGAATTTTTACGTGCATTTACCTTCCAAGCAGGAATTACTTTACATGTAAATGTCTTATACGGAACCAATGATCACCATAAAGTAGAAGCCATTTTTAAAGGATTAGGTAGAGCCTTGAGAGCTGCGATTCAAGTAAACTCTAATGTCGTTACTAGTACGAAAGGAACCTTAGAATGATTGCGATTATTGATTATGGAATGGGAAACCTACACAGTGTTAAAAATGCTTTAGATCATTTAGGGATTGAAAATGTCATTACTAGTGATATTGAAGTTATCCATAAAGCCGATAAGTTAATCTTACCTGGAGTAGGAGCCTTTTATGACTGTATGGAAAACCTTCGCAGCAAAGGTTTAATTGAAGTGATTTTAGAACGTGTTCAAGCAGGGATTCCATTACTAGGAATTTGTTTAGGAATGCAAGTATTGTTCGAAGATGGATATGAAGTGAAGCATGTGAAAGGCTTAGGCTTATTAAAGGGAAGTGTTACTTTAATGGAAGATCCTAAGGTAAAAATTCCCCACATTGGATGGAATGCTTTAAATTTCAATCATCATACTAGTTTACAAAACTATTTACCAAAAACACCATTTGTCTATTTCGTTCACTCTTATCGTGCCACACAATTAGATGATGCCAATTTAATTGCCTATGCCAACTATGGTTCATTAAGAATTCCAGCATTGGTGCAAAAAGGTAATGTGATCGGAGCACAATTCCATCCTGAAAAGAGTGCTAAAGATGGATTAGCCATTTTAAAATGGTTTGAGGAGGAATTCTGATGATTATTTTACCAGCAATTGATATTATTAATGGAAAACCTGTTCGTTTGTATCAGGGTGATTATCAAAAGATGGAACAAGTTGCGGATAGTATTTTAGATACGGCTCTACAATTTGAAAAAGAGGGTGCTCAATATGTGCATATGGTCGATTTAGATGGTGCCAAAGAAGGTAAGAAAATCAATCAAGCGATTATTTGTGAAACCGCTCAAAAGCTATCGATTCCAGTTGAAGTAGGTGGTGGTATCCGTAGTATGGAGGATGTTGATTTCTACCTACAAAATGGAGTATCAAGGGTTATTTTAGGTACGGCAGCCATTGAAAATCCTGATTTCTTAAATGCCGCAATTCAAAAATATGGATGTAAAATTGCGGTTGGAATTGATTGTCTAGATGGCTATGTTAAAACACGTGGTTGGCTAGTTGATAGCAAATTACATTATTTAGATTTTGCCAAAATGATGGAACAAGCAGGTGTGGAAACGATAATTGTAACAGATATATATAAAGATGGGACCATGTCAGGTCCAAATGTGGATATGCTAATTGAAATTATGAAATGTACCAACCTTCAAGTCATCGCCTCTGGTGGAATTAAAGATATTAGTCACATTCAAAAATGTTTAGATGCAAACTGTTATGGTGCAATTACAGGTAAAGCAATGTATGCCAAAACCTTATCTCTACCAGAAGCAATTGCCTTGGCTCAAAAAGATAAACATACCAAACGGATT
>JAXJYR010000368.1:0-2959 GCA_036306885.1 Longicatena sp. | reverse complement strand
ATTATATCGAATCAAATGCTAACATGCAATTAAAACCTCTCGTTTTTTTTAATTTTCTTTTAAATTAAAAAAGGAGCTTTTAAAAACTCCTCTCTACTTGGTTTTTTCATCATTTTACTGAAAATTTTTTAATTTAAAAGCAGCGAATATTTCACTAACGTACTCTCTGATTCCCACGTTTTAAATCCATCTTGAATCACTATACTTACTTCAAATTGATAACTTCCATCATCCTTTAAGTTTTCAATGACAACACTATTTTCTTGCGTTCGAATTGTTTTACCTTCCATATAATAAGGCGTGCGATAATAGCAAACTACATATTCCTCACTGAGTTCATTATCATCCCAACTTAACTTAACACTTGTCTCATTGATTCGCTCTACTTTAATATTTTGAGGTGCATTTAACGGTCCAGTATATACATAGTTCCAATTCTTAATTAAGGCATATTGATAAACCAAAGAATCTTTTTTGATATGCAAACAAATAGATGGTGAATCCGAAAAGGCTTTTTCATCAAAATAGCTTAAATCATTTAGGCCTTTCACATCTTTTAAATTCTTACAGCTTGCGAACGCATGTCTTCTTAAATGTTCAAAACCCTTAGGTAATTGAATACTCGTTAAACCATCACATCCATAAAAGGCTCCATCATTAATTCGACGTAATTGTGGAGGAAAGCTTATCTTTGTAAGATTACTGGCATTTTTAAATAAATATTGAGGTATTTCAGTCATATCCTTATCAAAGCTTACTTCTTTTAATCCACTTTCACTAAAGATACCATCACTTGTTAGGGCGATGCGTTTTAATGATTTAGGAATATGAATGCTTGTTAGGGCACTACAACCTTGAAATACATCCATTCCCATATATTCTAATTGCTTAGGAAGTTGAATATCACAAAGTGATGTACAACGATAAAAGACATTATCCCCTAAATAAGTTAATTCATTAGGTAACACTACCTTAGCTAATGAGCTACAATTCATAAAGGCTCCATCATTAATCTTTTGTAGTTTTGAGGGCATGATCACAACCTTTAATTGATAAGCATTTTTAAATAAATAATATGGTATCTCTGACATATTATAGCCTAAGATTACTTCTTTTAAACCACTTTCCCCAAAGATTCCCACTTCAGGATAACCTACTTGTTTTAAGGAGGAAGGTAGATACAAAGTTTCTAAGGCTGTGGTATAGGCAAATGCATCACTTCCTAAAGTCGTTAATTGATTAGAGAAATGAACATCTTGAAGTTGTTCACAATGCATAAAAGCCTGATTTTCAATTACTTCTACATGATTCATCTCAACCGATTTTATAAAATCCATATCATAAAAAGCTTTTTCTTGAATTACTTTTACTTCATCAGGAATTTCAATATGTGCTTTATTCCCGCGATAGGCAATCAATACCCCATCTGCTATTACAAAATCACTCGTTGTTTGCATTGTCGCAACCATGGAACATGGTAAAAGTAATAATCCTATGAATAAAATATATTTAATGAATTTCAAGTCATTTCCTCCTATTCAAATATTCTTGCATATGCACTTACTTCCGTAACACTAGTAGCTTCTGGTATTTTAGATATACAAACCCCACGACTTGGAATGGAGTTCAAATAATATCCATTGCCTAAATAAACCCCAATATGATGAACATGTAAGTTAATTTCTTTTCCATCATTACCTAAAAAGGCTTCATGCTCACGATCACATACACCATCACCATTTAAATCAATAACACTCAAATCTCCAACATCATCGACATCTTCATAACAATCATATTTATTAATGACAACCAAATCTCCAGCTTTTAGCTGATTGATTGGATATTGATTTGACCATATTTTTACCTTCATACCATTTTCACGATTACAATATGCTTGATAAAGCAAATCATGATTACGAGCATAATAATCATGATGATCATAAAGCTCATATAACAAACGAATTACTAATCCCGAACAACTATATCCATCGATTTCACTCAATGCTTTTGTTTCCATTTGGGTAAAAGAATAATGGGTATATTTTTTATATAGTTCTCCAATTAATAGCTTAATAAAACGGGTACGAAGATCATCTTCTGAAGCGATTTCTTGATTTGAAAAATCAATATATCCTTCTTGAGTAATAGGATAGCTTAAACTTGTTCCAGCGATGTCAAACGTACCTTCACGGCATAAAGCCCCACTTTCTTCATCAAACACATATGTCTTTTGCACACTAGGATCACTTAATATTCCTTTGGCGATAAAACCATAGGTCTTACTTTTTTGAAAATACAACGTACCTTTATCACCACAATCGACTAATCCCAAACGATGTCCAAATGGAACATTACGATCAAAATAATACACACATTCGATTCCATCACGAATCATTTCGGTGTATCCTTGGGCAATCACCCCATTTTCATCACTATGTATATATAAGTCATAATCAAGATTTAAATCGTTCTTACCCGCATTACGCCAATTTCCTTTAAATAATGTACCACTACTAGTAAAAAAGTATAGTTGCCCATCAATTTCATAAAATTGACTCGTTAAAACCCTACCATCGCCATTAAAATATCTTGCGTAGGTTGTATTCGGTACATCAATTAAACCACTTTGAGAAATTCCCATCTCATCAAAATAATAGTAATATTTTTGGCCATCGACAGTAATATTTTTATAACCAGTTGCCACATAGCCTGAACTCGTAAAATAATATGGATTATCATTCAATTCCACTACACAATCATAAAAGCCACGTCCATCTTCCCTAAAATAATAATGTTTACCACCCATCGTAATCCAACCATCACGATAAAGAGTATAGTCATTTTGGAAATAATAGATTTCATTTTCTAAGACTTTTACTCCTTTTAAAGCTTTTCCACTACTTGTCGAAAAACCATAATACTGACCATTGATTTCTTGAATTCCTGTACGATATCCTTT
>JAXJYR010000367.1:0-2342 GCA_036306885.1 Longicatena sp. | reverse complement strand
TTTATATGAAGTAGCGAAAATCCATTTTAAAAATACAGGTAAAATTCTATCTAAAGTTTAGTCATTCTCATCAGAATGGCTTTTTTTATAGATAAAAAAAGCGACACATCAATGTCACTCTATCTTAAATAAGTTTATATAAAAATCATATGCTTTTGAACATTCTTCATAAGATGTTTGGGTATTGATCACCATATAATCTACTGCTTCTTCTTTTGTTTTAAATGATTGTAGTAATGTTGTAACTTCAGACATTCTTATTAATGCATTTTTAAATTCATCAAATGTAATACTTTGATCACTTAATTGATATAACTTATTCATTAGCATATTCATTAACTTTACATCGCCTTTGTCATGTTCTATGTTTAATTTTTGACCTTCAAAAAATTCAGTTAAACTGATACCTAAAATATCACATAATGGTTTATATAAGGAACTATCTGGTAAACATACACCATTCTCCCAATTACTAATAGAACGATTACTTACTCCTAATTTATAGGCTAATTGTTCTTGGGTTAATTTCTGTTCTTTTCGACATTCCATAATAAATTTTCCTATTTTTTCTTGATTCATACGCTACCTCAGTCACTATTTTCTACATTTAAATTTGTTTAATATTTTTTTTGCAATCAAAATCATACCATATAATATCCCTACTTTAACAACAGTTACCATAATAGAAGTAAGAATTAGTGATAAATTATCGATATTACTTATATTAGCTGAATTAGGTGTCTGTTTTATTGCATACATCACTATGATAATTATAATAGATAGAATTCCTATTATGTTTCTAATTTGATTTCTCATCGTACATCATCCTTTTTTAATATCATAAACCATTCTTTATCACAATTACACGAAACAAAACTTGAGTTTTATATCGATCCTATAAGAATAAACATTTTGTATATTATTTGAGATCGTTCACTTGTATCAAAAGTTATGACCTATGAATCTTACAAAAAAAGTCTCTTTCGAGACTTTTTAATCATTTTTACTTTTAATCGCTTTTAAATCAATTTTATATGATAGTTGGTGTAATTCAATTCCAGCAGCTTTCAACATACGTTTACTGGCAATTGTACCTTCCGTATTAGCGTATTTATCTGATTCATATACAATACGGCGAATTCCACTTTGAATAATAGCTTTGGCACATTCATTACATGGGAATAATGATACATAGATGGTACAACCTCTTAAATCATATTTACTATTTAAAATTGCATTTAATTCCGCATGTACGACATAAGGATATTTCGTATCTCCATATTCCCCTTCACGTGCCCATGGAAATTCATCGTCACTACATCCATTAGGAAAACCATTGTAACCAATTGAGGCAACACGACGATCTTCAGAAACAATTACAGCTCCTACTTGGGTATTGGGGTCTTTAGAGCGCATTGCACTTAAATGGGCAAGCCCCATAAAATATTCATCCCAGCTTAATACATCTTTGCGTTTCATTCTCATTTATCCTTTCCGATATTTTTATTCCAATAATTCTCTGACTCTTTTTGATATTTGCTTTTCAATTAGTTTTAAACGTTTTGCATCTAAATTATATCTAGAATGACGTTTCAATCTAAAGTTAAGTAATTGATGCAATTTATTTCGATGTTCATGTGTTAAAAGTGGTTTTGCTTCCAATACAAAGTCATCATAAACTCGTGGCAATTGTGTCTTTGCATAATACTCCATACCTGTTTCATTTTCTAAAGCAGCTTGTCCAGCAAGCGCAAACAATGAATTTCCATGATCAAATAAAGGTGCTGGTTTAACAATTTCATTCGTTCTACTATTTACTAAAACACCAAAATTACCAAAGTGACGATCCGTATTATAAATGATTGCATCAAAAATAATCATTTCATCTAAAGCTTCAACAAATTCCGTCCCTAACGATTCATAATATTTACGAACTGCTTTCAATCCACCACTTTTCACAAGTCTTCCTATAGGTATAAATGCTAACTCTTTGCTTGTAAAAAGATCGCAAACAGAACATAATTGACTTTTCCACTTTGAAATTGTATAATCAATCGCTTTAAACCCTAATATTTTTGCTATTTGTGAAGCATAATATTCAGAATAAGGTTCATTTCCAGTATTAGATGCTCCTTGGGTTCCCCCCTTATAAAGCTTGATTCCATTTTTTCGACGCCAACATTTAGGTAGCATCCCGTTCGTTGTGAATTCTGGACTAGAAGCAAGCCTAGAAACATTCATACTTCCAGACCCTGTAAAAGCAATTAATCCTAAAATATTGTTAAAATTATTTTCATAAAGATTGTATTTTTCAAATGAACCATCAAACCCTTCTTCTACTA
>JAXJYR010000366.1:0-2827 GCA_036306885.1 Longicatena sp. | reverse complement strand
ATTAAAAATGCCCAAGATGCATATAAATTATTAAGAAGACCATTATGGATGCACGAATTCTTTTAACTCCTTTTTAGGAGTTTTTTTAATAAAAAAGCACCGACAATGTCAGTGCTAAATGAGTGATTAACCTTTTTTGTTTTTTAGATTTAAAATTAATACACGGATTTCAACAATACATAAGATTGCGGCGATAATACATAAACCATAGTTCATATATAAGAAGAATCCAGTGTATCCTTGTTGCATTGCGTTTACGTAAAGTAGGACAACCATTAATGCAGCTAAGACAATTTTTAACACAATTTTATATGTGTCCATTTTGGCTTCAGCTTCAATTTTATTCACACGATTACGTGGATTGAAATGTTTGATTTCTGGTAATGTTTTTAAGAAACTACGGAATTTATATTCCATTACTGCATAAACAAGTAGTCCAATTGCAATACAAGCAATAAGTGGCATATTAAATACATAAGTTAATGCCCCTGCGATAAATCCGATGTAAAAACGAGAACTATAAGTACGGAAAGGTTTTGTTTTTCCAGTTAGTAAATATGCTGTTTTGTTGAAACGGTTCCAGTAAACAGGACGTCCTCGATCATCACGATATACACCAAACCCACCGATTTTTTCTTCCTCTGGTGTGTAAGTAGTTTTTCTTCCAATTTGTGCCATATAAATCACCTCTAAAATTTATTATATCTATTATTTTTTAATTAGTCTAGTAAAAATAAAAATAAACAAAGGGAAAGTGAAATTTTAAAATTATAATTCTAAAAAGTAATAAAGCATTTGCACAATTTAACAACAATTCGATAACAATGTTGTATTTTTTTAGATGATGTTTTATAATAAATATGTAATGAAATTCACTAAGAAAAGGAGAAAAGAACATGATTTTTGGAAAAGCAAAAGCAGATTGGGAAAGCTTAAGCGGAATTTTTACAGCTGCAGAAATTAACCAACAACCAGCAACTTGGAGAAAAACTATTAAACAAGTTGAAGACATGAAAGATGAATTAAAAGCATTCATCGCAAACGTTACTGACAATGAAGACTACGACATCATCTTAACTGGTGCAGGAACTAGTGAATTTGTTGGAAACGCTATTTACACTTACGTTGCAAAACGTACAAACTTCAAAACTAAATCTTATGGAACAACTGACTTAGTTGCAACTCCTGAAGCTTACTTATCACAAAACAAAAAAACTTTATTAGTATCTTACGGACGTAGTGGAAACTCTCCTGAATCTGTAGGTGCTGTAGATGTTGCGGATGAAGTATGTGGTGCTAATGTATTCCACTTATTCATTACTTGTAACGCAGAAGGTGCTTTAAGTAAAGCTGCAGAAACAAGAGACAACGCATTTGCAATTAACTTAACTCCAGAAACTCACGACCAAAGTTTCGCTATGACAAGTAGTTTCTCTAACATGATGTTAGCAACTCTTCTATGTTTCTCTTTAGACAACTTAGATGAAGTAAAAGCTGAATTAGAAGGTGTAATTACAGCTGCTGAAAACACATGTGCAAACGACTTCGGAAAAATGAAAGAAATCGTAGATGCTTACGACTTCAACCGTATCGTTTACTTAGGAGCAAACTGTTTAAAAGGTATTGCACAAGAATCTCAATTAAAAATGTTAGAATTAACTGCTGGTAAAGTAGCAACTATGTACGATACTCCACTTGGATTCCGTCATGGTCCTAAATCAATTATCAACGATGAAACTTTAACAGTTGTTTATATTTCTGATGACGAATACACTCGTCAATACGAAGTTGACTTGATTAAAGAAATGTCAGCACAACGTAAAGGTAACAAAATTGCTGCAATCATGAACAAATATGATGCAGAAATCGCTGGACTTGTAGATTTCGCATATGCATGTGAATTAGACAAAGCTCACGACAACGCTTACCTAGGATTCAACTACATTGTAGCTGCTCAAATGTTAGCATTATACAAATCTTTATCATACAACATTACACCAGACAACCCATGTCCAACTGGAGAAGTAAACCGTGTTGTAAAAGGTGTAATTCTTCACCCATACACAAAAAGATAATTTTAGGAGGAAATAACAATGATCGGATTAATCGTAACAGGTCATGGAAACTTTGGAACAGGATTAACTAGTTCTTTAAAATTAATTGCAGGAGACCCAACTAACTATGTTGCAGTAGACTTCCCACAAGAAGACTCTCCAGAAGATTTAGCTAAAAACTTAGCAACAGCTATGGATTCATTAAAAGACTGTGAAGGAATTTTAGTATTATCTGACCTTCCAGGTGGATCTCCATTCAAAACAGCTGTAGAAGTTGGATTCCCTAAAGGAAACGTTTCAGTTATCGCTGGTACAAACTTACCTATGTTAATTGAAATGAACTTAATGCGTGGATTCGTTGAAGATTTAGACACTTTAACAAACATGGCATTAGATTCAGGAAAAAACAACGTTGTTAAATTTGAATTCGTTGCTCCAACACAAGTTGAATGCGAAGACGGAATCTAATTCTTAACAAAATAAATTGAGTTGATTCGATAGAGTCAACTCTTTTTTTTTACCTTAATGTTGTTTATAATAAACATGGTGATTCACAATGAATAGAAAAACGAAAAAAGCTTTACTATTAGCAGCTAAAATTGGTTTTGGTACAGCAATTGCTATTACAATTGCGGATTGGGTGTCTTTATCATCACCAACCTCAGCTGGAACGATAACTTTGTTAACATTATTAACGACAAAAAGAAATACATTAAAATTGTCTCTACAACGTTTGTTCACTTTTGTATTGACGACAGTATTTGCCTCTGTTT
>JAXJYR010000365.1:0-3274 GCA_036306885.1 Longicatena sp. | reverse complement strand
GGTATGATGGATACAATCCTTAACCTTGGTATGAACGATGACGTAGTAGAAGGTGTTGCGAAAAAATCTAATAATCCTCGTTTCGCCTACGACAGCTACCGTCGTTTCATTCAAATGTTTGCGGATGTTGTAATGGGATTAAACAAAGCAAAATTTGAAGAAATCATTGATGAAGTTAAAGTAGCTAAAGGTGTTACACAAGACATAGAATTAGATGCAGAAGACATGAAAGAATTAACAGCACGTTTTAAATCTTTCTATAAAGCACAATTAGGAGAAGAATTCCCAAGTGATGCAAAAGAACAATTATATCGTGCAGTTGAAGCTGTATTCCGTTCTTGGAACAACTCACGTGCGATTTACTACCGTAAAATGAACGATATTCCATCAAGTTGGGGAACTGCTGTAAACGTTCAAATGATGGTATTTGGAAACATGGGTAACGATTGTGGTACAGGGGTAGCCTTTACACGTAACCCATCTACTGGTGAAAACATTTTATATGGAGAGTTCTTAATGAACGCTCAAGGAGAAGACGTTGTAGCTGGTATTCGTACTCCTGAAAAAATTGACAAATTAAAAGAAGTTGCGCCAAAAGCTTACGAAAAATTTATTAAAATCTGTAGAGAGTTAGAAACTCACTACCGTAACATGCAAGACATGGAGTTCACTATTGAAAATGGAAACTTATTCATGCTTCAAACACGTAACGGTAAACGTACTGCAGCTGCAGCGTTAAAAATCGCATGTGAAATGTATGCAGATGGAATGATTACAAAAGAAGAAGCATTGATGATGGTTGAACCTAAACAATTAGATGATTTATTACACCCAATCTTCGATGCTGATGCATTAAAAGCTGCAAAACCAATCGCTACTGCACTTCCTGCATCTCCAGGAGCTGCATGTGGACAAGTAGTATTTACAGCTGAACAAGCTATTGAAGCTGCAAACAACGGACAAAAAGTTATCTTAGTTCGTTTAGAAACATCACCAGAAGACATCGAAGGTATGCACGTATCTCAAGGTATCTTAACTGTACGTGGAGGTATGACATCTCACGCTGCCGTAGTTGCTCGTGGTATGGGAACATGCTGTGTATCAGGATGTGGTGAAATTAAAATTAATGAAGAAGATGAATACTTTGAAGTTGCTGGAAAACGTTACAACAAAGGTGATTTCATTTCATTAGATGGATCAACTGGTAACGTATATGGTGAAGCTATTAAAACAGTACCTGCTGAAATTTCAGGAGACTTCGAAACATTCATGAAATGGGCTGATGAAGTTCGTGTTTTAAAAGTTCGTACAAATGCTGATACTCCAAAAGATGCTAGACAAGCTATCGAATTTGGTGCTGAAGGTATTGGACTTGTTCGTACAGAACACATGTTCTTTGAAGCTGACCGTATTAAAGCTGTACGTGAAATGATCGTTTCTAAAACAGTTGAACAACGTAAAGTTGCTTTAGCTAAATTACTTCCAATGCAACGTAGTGACTTCGAAGGAATTTACGAAGCAATGCAAGGATTCCCAGTAACAATTCGTTACTTAGACCCACCTCTACACGAATTCGTTCCTACAAACTTAGGAGACATCAAATCATTAGCTGAAGAAATGAACATTGAAGTAAACGAATTAAACGTTGTAATCGCTGGATTACACGAATTCAACCCAATGATGGGACACCGTGGATGTCGTTTAGCAATCAGTTACCCAGAAATCGCTGAAATGCAAACTACTGCTGTAATTGAAGCTGCTGTTAACGTTCAAAGAAACCACCCAGAATGGAACATTGAACCAGAAATTATGATTCCACTTGTTGGAGACATCAACGAGTTAAAATACGTTAAAAAAGTAGTTGTTGATACTGCTAACGCTGTTCTTGCTCGCGAAGGTGTTGAAATGAAATACCACGTTGGTACAATGATTGAAATTCCACGTGCTGCATTATTAGCTGATGAAATCGCTCAAGAAGCAGAATTCTTCAGTTTCGGTACAAACGACTTAACACAAATGACATTTGGATTCTCACGTGATGACGCTGGTAAATTCTTAAACGATTACTACGACACAAAAATCTTCGAACAAGACCCATTTGCTCGTCTAGACCAAAGAGGAGTTGGAAAACTTGTTAAGATTGCTGCACAAGGTGGTCGTTCAACTCGTCCAGACTTAAAACTTGGAATCTGTGGAGAACACGGAGGAGACCCAAGTACAATCGAATTCTGTCACAAAGTTGGATTAAACTACGTTTCATGTTCACCTTACCGTGTACCAATCGCACGTTTAGCTGCTGCACAAGCTGCAATTAAAAACAAAAAATAAGATTTACGAAACATAAAAATATCCCTCTGTTGAAATAGACAAAGGGATATTTTTAAGTAAAAATTTTGCAATAAAATTAGAAAGTGTTAGAAAGAGACAATTTACATAAAAATGTTATAAAAATAAGTTTATAGGAGATGGTTTTATGAGTTTTGAAAGCAAAAAAGAAGCAGCAAGAAAAAAATCTTTAGGAGAACTTGGTGAGTTGTTTGCGATAAAATCACTAGTGGATGCCCAATATGATAAAATTCGTAATTTAAATGATGATAATATGAATGAGGCATATGCGGATATCTATTGTGAAAAGGATGGCAAAAAATATATTATAAGTGTTAAAGCTCGAAATAAATACCAAAAAAATGGCAAATTAAACAGTCGTTATAACTTAGGAACGAATGCTTATGAAAAAGCTGAAAAAATAGCAAAAAAATATGATGCTGAACCATATTGGATGGCTATTCAATTCGATAAACACGAGTATTCAGTATATTTTGGATCCTTATCTTGCTTAAATGGTGCTAATGCTATCCCAGTTGACAAATGTGAACAAGGAGAGGTCGGTTTTACTCTTGTAAGCAAAAAAGTGCACTATTTTGATTTTGCTTTTTACGAAAACGAAAAAGATTAAATCCCTTCTTTTTGAGATTAGCTGCACAATGCTTAAATAAAAAAATAATCAACTTAGGTCAGTTATGCATGGTGATTAATTTCGTGACATATTTGTATTATTTATCTTCAGGCTGATAAATGGAGGTATTATGAAAAGATTATATAATATAATATCGATAACATGTTTTGTTTATTTCTGTATTATGCTATTTTTAGATGTAAACTTTGTTATACATAATGAAGAAAATGTTGTAAGTGGCATTCCACTTTTATATGAAAATTTAATTTATATTATTCTAATGGCAATTCCTTTTTTGATTTTATTGAGTATTTGTTT
>JAXJYR010000364.1:0-1463 GCA_036306885.1 Longicatena sp. | reverse complement strand
TCACACTGACAGCACTCATTGTCGAAAAGCTCATCGCGAAGTGACGAAAGATTGATACAATTGCCGTTTTTAAATGAAATGGAATACTACGAATAAGCTTAAACATTATTCAAGTATCCTCCTTTCATAATATCAGCGACAATATAACCTTCTTCTAATGAAATCGTTCGTTTTTTATATGTATCCACAATATTAGAATCATGTGTTACCATTAAAATTGTTGTTTTCTCAACTTGATTGATTTTTTCTAATAACTCCATAATTTCCGCTGACATCTGAGGATCCAAGTTTCCTGTTGGTTCATCTGCGATTAACACCTTAGGATGATTAGCAATCGCTCTACCAATCGTAGCACGTTGTTGTTGCCCACCACTTAGCTCATGAGGAAAGGCTTGAGCTTTTTCACTCAATGATACAAGCTCTAGTACTTCACGTACACGTTTACGAATTGCCGATTTACTCATCCCAATCACTTCTAATGCAAAGGCGATATTTTCGAACACCGTTAATTTTGGTAATAAACGAAAATCTTGAAAGACTACACCAATATTACGACGATAAGATGGTACTTTCGAGTGACGTAATTTCCCAACATTAATATTTTCCACCATTACACTTCCTGAATTTGGAATTTCTTCTCCATCTAATAATTTAATCATAGTTGATTTTCCGCTACCAGTAGGTCCAATAATATATACAAATTCTCCATCTTCAATTGTTAAATTGATGTCACGGAGGGCATGAACACCATTTTTATATTCTTTACATACATTTTCTAAACGAATCATGAAAACTCCTCCTTTTCAATGGTCCTATTATAACATATTTCATCTTACACTGAAACAAAGATATCAATTTCACAAAAAATTCCAAAAAAAAGGTGAAGATAACTCAAATATAGCTATCTTCGCCTTTATTGTTTTATTCTACAGAATATACAAATTCTTCACTAAAGTCAGTGTATGCTTTTGCACCATTTACTAGGTAGCATCCTCTTACTTTATATGAATATGTTTTTCCTGCTTTTAATCCTGTACTTGTTACAGTAGTTGATGTCGTACGTTTCATTAAGCGATATGTTCCACCATTTGTAGCACGATATACTTCATAGTAATCCATCGCTTTATCTTTTGTCCAGCTTAGTGTTACTCCATCTGCACTTGATTCAACATTTACATTTAATGCTTTCACTTGTTCACTAACTGTTGCGCTAACTTCATTTGATCCATTTGTCATGACACGATCAACTGAATCATAACGAGCAGCTTTCACTTGGTAGAAGTATGTTCCTTCTTCCATTGTACGTGTTGTGTAGCTATTTGCATCTTTACCTACAGTTAATAGTTTTTTCCATTCACCATCTGCTTCTTTACGGTAAACAATGTAACGTGTAGCACCATCTACTTGTGTCCAAGTTAAATCGAATTGGTCATCACCATTCATTGCGATGCTTAATTCTACTT
>JAXJYR010000363.1:0-1591 GCA_036306885.1 Longicatena sp. | reverse complement strand
CTTATACCGAAGTGGAAAAAGTACAAATTGCGAAACGTCACTTAATCACAAAACAAATGAAAGAAAATGGTTTAAAAGCTAGCCAAATGAAAATTGATGATGAACTGATTTTATATTTAATTCGTTACTACACTCGTGAAAGTGGAGTTCGTCAATTAGAACGTGTGATTGCCCGTGTATGTCGTAAATGTGTACTTGCGATTCTTAAAGACAAAAAACGTTCGATGAAAATTACGAAAAAAGTCGTAAAAGAATGGTTAGGACATGAAAAGTTTGAATATGGTAAAGCTGAAAGTGAAGATCAAGTAGGTACTGTTACAGGACTTGCTTATACGGCTTTTGGTGGTGATGTATTACAAATTGAAGTAAACCACTTTAAAGGAAAAGGAGCATTGGTTGTAACTGGTCAATTGGGAGACGTTATGAAAGAAAGTGCGTCAATTGCTTATGACTATGTAAAAGCAAATGCAGATAACTATGAAATTAACCCTGAATTCTTTGAAAAGAATGATGTTCATATTCACGTGCCTGAAGGTGCCGTACCAAAAGATGGTCCAAGTGCAGGTATTACTTTAACTACTGCTTTAGTATCTGCATTAAGTGGACGTAAAGTAAAACGTGATGTGGCAATGACGGGAGAGGTAACACTACGTGGTAATGTTTTACCAATTGGTGGTTTAAAAGAAAAATCAATGGCTGCACATCGCTGTGGTATTTCAACAATTGTTATTCCAAAAGCAAATGTGAAGGATTTAGATGAAGTACCTCAAGTAGTGAAGGATGCGATTAATTTCGTACCAGTAGATAAAGTATCTCAGGTATTAGATGTCGCTTTGGTAAAATAGATGAGACAGTTTCAAAAAGCAGAACTTGTGATTTCTGCACCAGATAAAAAATCATGGCCTGATACAGATTTACCTGAAATTGTATTAGCAGGAAGAAGTAATGTTGGAAAAAGTAGTTTTATCAATACCATGGTAGGACGCAAAAAATTAGCATATGTAGGAAACTCACCAGGGAAAACAAGATTATTAAACTTCTTTAATCTTGATGATAAATATATGTTTGTCGATGTACCTGGATATGGATATGCGAAAATTTCGAAACAACAATTAATGAAATTTGCGAATATGATGGAAGATTATTTCTCTCAACGTGAACAAAAGAAAGGTCTTGTATTACTTGTCGATGGACGTCATAAGCCAACCCAGGATGATATTGCGATGATGGAATATGCTCGTTATTATGAAATTCCTGTATGTGTTGTCGCAACGAAAATGGACAAAGTAAAATCATCACAAAAACACAAACAATTAAAAATTATTCGTCAAACTCTTGAATTAGCTGATGATGAGAAAATTTTCCCATTCTCATCAGAAACCAAACAAGGTGTTGATGCTGTATGGGATTATTTAATTCCATTATTTGAATCTTAATGAAAATGGCACAGTTTAAAGGCACTCTAAATTAGCTTGGGGTAGCAAAAAATCTTGAATGAATTAAAGTGGGGAGTTTATCTCCCCACTTTAATTTAATGAGATGATTTGTTACGCTTTTTTTGTTTTATATAAGTGTCATAACTTCTCTTGTT
>JAXJYR010000362.1:0-17613 GCA_036306885.1 Longicatena sp. | reverse complement strand
GTTAATATATGCAGCCTCTCCTTTATCATAGCGTGATTTAATATAGGCTTTAGAAAAGTCAATACTACTACGTTCTACAATTGGTGCTGCCGCATCATAAAAATGGAAGTAATCCTCTCCACAAAATTGACGAATCGCATCCGATAATTTATCACTTGTTAGTGGCCCACTGGCAATAATACAAGGACCATCCAATACTTCATCTACTTCTTGTGCGACAACTTCGATTAAAGGATGTGAACAAATAAAATCATGAATACGTTTTGAAAATTGTTCACGATCTACTGCTAACGCACTCCCTGCTGGTACTCTTGTTTCATCCGCAATACGCATAATTAAAGAATCGAAATGACGCATTTCTTCCTTTAAAATTCCTACCGCATTATTTAAAGAATCACTTCTTAATGAGTTCGAACAAACTAGTTCGGCAAAATAATCACTTTGATGTGCTGGTGTTTTTTTGGTAGGTTTCATTTCATATAAGGTAACTGGAATACCGCGTTTAACTAATTGCCAAGCAGCTTCACATCCAGCTAATCCTGCCCCTACAACCTTAACCCTTTGATTCATCTACATCCTTCTTTCTACTTTTCTTTGGCTCTTTTTTAATATAACGACATTTTGGATAATTACTACATCCGACAAAAGTCGTTCCAAAACGTGATTTACGTTCTACTAAAACACTTCCACATTCTGGACAGTTTTCTCCTGTTTCTTTTGGTTTTTCTTTCACCTTTAAGCTTTCGATTGTTTTACACTCTGGATAATTACTACATGCGATAAAATATCCATAGCGTCCTTTTTTACGGACCATTTTCGCACCACAAGTTGGACAAAGCTTATCGGTTTCATTTTCTTCATTATTTTCACTTTCGGTATAGCGACATTTTGGAAAATCAACACAAGAAATAAACTTTCCAAAGCGTCCATTACGATACTAACTCACTACCACATTGTGGGCATGTTTTCCCAACACGTTCTAATTCTTTCTTTTCCATTTCATCATATGCTTTTTGTAATAGTGGTTCAAAGGCACCATAAAAATTCGATAATTCTTGTACACTATCACGTTCTCCATTCGCAATATCATCTAAATGGGTTTCCATCTTAGCGGTATAAGTAACGTTAATAATCGAATCAAAAAATTCTTGCAGTTTCGTATCTGTTAATTCACCTTGTTCCGTTGGAAAAAAGACTTTTGTTTTACTTGTATCACTAGGTTTCTTTAATTCAACATAGCTACGTGCTTGTAAAGTATCAATAATTAAAGCATATGTGGATGGACGTCCAATCCCTTTATCTTCTAACTCTTTAATTAAACGCGCTTCTGAATAACGAAGTGGCGGTTCGCTAAAGTGCTGTTTACTTTCTAATTCCACATGTTCTAATACTTCACCCTCAACCATTTCTGGTAATGTTTCATCTTTCACACTTTCATAAGGGTGGTAAACCTTTAAATATCCATCAAAGCTTAAAATTGATCCAGAAGCTGAAAATTGTGCTTCATTACTGCGAATCATTACATTAACGACATCACTTTTACTAGCTGCCATTAATGAGGCAAGGGTACGAGCATAAATCAAACGATATAATTTATATTGATCATTCGTTAAATATGGTTTGATTGCTTCTGGAGTATTGTGTAGGTTCGTAACACGAATTGCCTCATGGGCATCTTGCGCATTGTCATTATTTTTTTGACGTACTCGACCGACATATTGTTTACCATATTCTTGTTCGATATAAGCCAAAGCCTCTCCCACAAATATATTTGATAAGCGAGTAGAATCACTACGCATATATGTGATAAGACCTTCACTTACACCACCAGCTAATGGAATACCTTCATACAGCTTTTGCGCAATTTGCATTGTCTTTTTCGCTCCCATAGAAAGCTTTGTACTAGCCTCTTGTTGAAGCGTTGAAGTAATAAATGGCATTTTAGGGTCTTTCTTACGTACCTTACGTTCAATAGATTCCACTACAAAGGTATCACATTGGGCAATAATTTCATCACATTGGGCTTTGGTTTTCAAATCTGCTTTTGCGCCTTGATAACGTACTAAATTAGCTGTAAAGTTTTTACGATTTTTCTTAACATTGGCATGTAATGTCCAATATTCTTCCGATACAAAGGCACGTATCTCTTTCTCACGCTCACAAATTAAACGTAACGCAACCGATTGTACACGTCCTGCTGATTTAGAGCTAATTTTACGTTGTAATAACTTAGATAGCTTAAATCCGATAATACGATCTAACATACGACGTGTTTCTTGACTTTTTACTAGGTTTTGATCAATTGCACGTGGTTTATTTAATGCGTTTACCACTGCGTTTTTCGTAATCTCATTAAAGATAATACGATTTTCTTCATTCATATCTAACTCTAAAACATTGGCTAAGTGCCAAGCAATTGCTTCCCCTTCGCGGTCAGGGTCACTTGCAAGATATACTTGATCACATTTTTTCGCAAGTTTTTGTAATTCTTTTACAACATCTTTTTTATCTGTTGAAATTCGATAATTAGGTGTAAAATCATGTTCTACATCAATTCCTAATCCATCTTTACCTGTTTTGGCTAAATCTCTAATATGTCCCTTACTAGAAACGACACAGTAATCGCTTCCTAAGTATTTTTCAATTGTTTTTGATTTAGATGGAGACTCCACAATTACTAGATTCTTCAACTTAAATCATCCTCCTTATGTTAACGTACAATATTATTTGATTTTTTTACGCATTTGTCAAATACTTTCTGTTAAATTAAATCAAAATCTCCTTCTTCGGCTAATATATATGCTCCTTGTCCAATTAGTACATTTCCCCCTTTTCCCCATGGATTATCAAAACAATGAGGAATACAATAAATCGGTAAATCAAGTTCTAGACCATAAGAAACGGTTTTTAAAGTACCACTTTTAACTCTTGCTTCAATCACCACAATCCCTTCACTTAAAGCCGCTAAAATGCGATTACGCCACGGAAAATGACTTGGGTACGGCTTGGTCATTCCTGGATATTCACTTAACAACAAATGATTTTGCGCAATTTCCATTTGTAATTGTTTATTTTCATATGGATAAAAAACCTCAATACCACATCCCAATACTGCAATGGTATTAGTATTTAAGGCACTACGATGCGCATAGCCATCAATTCCTTTGGCTAAGCCAGACACAATCACATATCTTGATTTAATGCTATTCACAAGCTTTTCACACATTTGTACCCCATATTTACTATGTTGTCTTCCTCCAATTACGGCGATGGCTTTATGTTTTAATAAATCAATATTACCTTTATAAAACAATATCCATGGTGCATATTGTAATCTTTTTAGTTTTTCTGGATATTCTTCATCAACGATTGTAATATATTGACCTTCATAATGAATATCTTCCCAAGCCTCTTGATGAATCAATGCATTTGCGATTTTTTGATAATCTCCTTGATATTTTAAGGCATAATATAAAATTTGTTTTCTCATGAGCATCCCTCCATTATAGTTTACGTATAAATCGATAAGATATAAAAAAAACACTTCCGAAGAAGTGCTTTTCAAAACTATTCTTGTGGGTTTTCGTCATTTACTACTTTAAATGTACTTAATAAAGTAGCTAAGTTTCCTAATTCATTTGGAATAATTAATTTAGTTGCTTTTCCATCAGCCATTTTTTCATAGGCTTCTAATGATTTTAATTGTAAATAAGCTTGTGTAGGATTAGCGTTTTTAATCATTTCGATCCCTTTTGCTTGTGCTTCATAAATACGTTCAATTGCTTGTGCTTGACCTTCTGCTTCGGCAATCATAGATTCTTTTTTCGCATTTGCACGAAGCACCATCGCTTCTTTTTCCCCTTCTGCAGTTAAAATAGAAGAGCGTTTTTCCCCTTCAGCACGTAAAATTGATTCACGTCTTTCACGTTCTGCACGCATTTGTTTTTCCATTGCGTCTTGAATATCACGTGGAGGAATAATGTTTTTTACTTCGACACGATTCACTTTAATTCCCCATGGATCAGTTGCTTCATCTAAAATCGCACGCATTTTACTATTAATAATATCACGTGATGTTAAAGTTTCATCTAATTCTAATTCCCCAATAATATTACGAAGTGTTGTAGCTGTTAAGTTTTCAATTGCAGTAACAGGTCCTACTACTCCATAAGTATATAATTTAGGGTCAGTAATTTGAAAGTAGACAACTGTATCAATTTGCATGGTAACGTTATCCTTCGTAATTACTGGTTGAGGAGCGAAGTCTTTTACCACTTCTTTTAAGGTAACTTTATTTGATACACGATCAATAAACGGAATCATAAAATGAATTCCTGTATTCCATGTTCCGTGATATGCTCCTAAACGTTCAATTACATATGCTTGTGCTTGCGGAACAATACGCACTAAAGAAATTAAAAACATAAATAATACAATAAAAATTACAACAAATACAATTAAACCAGTTAAGAATTCCATAGATACCATCCTTTCTAAATCTTCTTCACTATTAATTTGGCACCATCAATCGCAATCACACGTACAATACTATCTTTTGCGATGACTTCTTTATCTACCGAGATTGCGTGCCATTCGTTTCCTAATACTTTTACGCTACCCCATTGGTGTTCACCAATTTCTTTTAATACAATCG
Source organism: Longicatena sp. (assembly GCA_036306885.1). Taxonomy (GTDB): domain Bacteria; phylum Bacillota_I; class Bacilli_A; order Erysipelotrichales; family Erysipelotrichaceae; genus JAXJYR01. The sequence continues at coordinate 12,959 of JAXJYR010000362.1, read as the reverse complement.
CTTTTTGATTGATTACACGATCGGCATTAGTTGCCACTTGGTTTCCACGCATAAGCTTTTTCGACAATGGTCTTGTAATGGTAAAGCAAAACAATGATATAGCGAAAAAGACAATAAGTTGAAGCCAAAATGAAACATGAAACCATGTCACTAAATAGGCACATCCCGCTCCAATTGCGAACCAAATACAAACGAGTGCAGTCGGAGTAACTAGTTCTAACACAATTGCACACATCGCAATTGCAAACCATACCCATAACATCATCTTAACACATCCCTTCACTGATAAAAGAACGGATATCGGCAATCAGATATTGGTTCTTTTCATCATAACGCGCCTCAATTTTAAGCATATCTAAATCACATTGAAAAAGCTTTGATAATTGTTCCATAATCGATTTAGAAGTAATCCGACCATAGCCTTTTCCAATCGTTATTTTATGTAAAGAAGAAGCATCGACTAAGCATTTATCTACTTCTTCTTTGGTGACAGGACGAATCGCAAAAGACTTATGAAGCTCATCAATCCCCACCATACAATAACGGACATGCTGAAACAAAGCGGCAGCGGTTGAGTTTAATGTGATACTCGTAGCACTTAATGTAAGGACATAATGATTGGTATTTTTAATCCATACAAACATACAGCTATCACCTCTTCTAACTTTATTATAAAGCTTTTCTGATAAAAAACAATAGCTTTCTTATATTTCTTATTTTTTCTTATTCTTCATCAAAAAGTGATAATTGTTGTTCATACATTTGGGCAACAGGACCATAGCTACGACGATAAAATCCTTCAATTACACCATAGGTACGCATTGCTTCAAGGTGAGCTTTGGTAGGATATCCTTTATGTTTTTTAAAGCCATATTGAGGATAGCGATGATCAAAACCATACATAATATGATCACGCACAACCTTCGCAAGAATACTAGCTGCCGCAATACTAACACTTTTGGCATCACCCTTCACGATCGGAAGCACATCGTGTTCACAACCAATCAACGGCATTGCATCCGTTAAGACCCCATCAATATGTTGAAATTGTTTCGTAAGTTCTAACATACTGCTTTGGGTCGCACGATAAATATTTAAATCATCAATATACTTACAATCCTTAATCACAATATGATATTCAAGGGCATCCTCAATAATACGTTTAAATAATGCATTACGTTTCTTTTCACTGATTTTTTTGGAATCAAAGATTTCTTCATCATCATATCCTGCTGGAAAGCATACGGCCGCAACTACTAAAGGACCGGCAATCGGTCCTCTTCCTGCTTCATCTATTCCCACAATATATTGACGTCCTTCTGACCACCATTTTTTTTCAAACTCATTCTCACATTTCATTTGGTTTCTCCCAACTAATGCGTCCTAGTTTATCATCACGAAGTTCTTTCAAAAACATCTCAATCGTCCGTTTTTCATCTACTTCACCATTGCGAACATAACCTCTTTTTCTACCAATTTCAAGTAAAGTTTCATAAGGTGTCGCTTGACATGAAATACCATAACGACCTTCTAATAACTCACGTTTTTCTTGAGTTAAGAAATCAATTGCCCATAACACAACATCTTCAATTGGTAAAATTTCATCGCGAATCGCTCCCGTAATCGCTAAACGTAATCCTACTAGCTCGTCTTCAAATTTAGGCCATAATACCCCTGGTGTATCTAATAGCTCTAAATCTTTATTTACTTTTACCCATTGTAAAGAACGTGTTACCCCAGGTTTATTCGCTGCTTGGGCCATATTACGTTTCGTAAAACGATTAATAAAGGTTGATTTTCCCACATTTGGTACTCCTACTACCATTGCACGCATCGCACGAGGACGAATTCCTCTTTTAATCATACGATCAATTTTGGCTTTCATTAAAGCTTGCACATGTGTCACAATCATATTGGTTAAATTCTCATGTAAAATATCTAAGGCAATGACTTTCGTTGTTTCATTTTCTAACGCCTTGATCCAAGCTTTGGTCACTTCTGCTTCCGCTTTATCTTTTTTACTTAAAATAATCATTCTCGGTTTATCTTTGATTAATTGATCCAACATTGGATTACGACTCGCCTCAACAATACGCGCATCACGTAATTCAATCACTAAATCCACTAATTTTAATTTTTCGTCCATTTCACGTTTGGCCTTGGTCATATGACCTGGAAACCATTGGATATTAATTCTATGTTCTGACATTTTATTCATCCTTTCCACTCGTTAAAATGTTTATCATCAACTCTTTTTGCAACGTAGTAATCGGATTGGTTGCGGCTTTATCATGTCCTTTCCCATTGAAATATTCAGCAATCAAACGCACTGTAACATGGTCTTTCGTACTACGATAAGACACGACACCTCGATCTAACGATATCAACATCACGAAATCAATTGGATATTGATGTTCTCTTAAATATTCCGCGATTTCATTGCGATGTTGGTAATTAATAAAAATTATCCCTGCTTTATATCCTAATAGTTCACGATGATAAATATTGTTTAAATATCCGGCAATCGCATCATTAATTTCTAGCTTTTTATTACGAATCAAAAAAGCTTCTATTTCATTGAATACAAATTCTTTTTGGGTTTGACATTTATCGTAAATAAAGCTAATATAACCTTCAATTCCTAAGGCATCAAATAAAATCGCAAGCTCTCGGGCTTTTTCGTTATGATAAATATTTTTCCATTCCCATGTATCATGTTGTCTTGTAAGTTCTACAAACTCACCGACCACAACACTTTGGCTTAATAAATGATGTTCCATCAAATACTCATAAAATAAGCTTGTTGCACAGCATATTCCTTTATTATTTTGAATTTGCACCTTCACAAAAGGATACTTTGTATATTTTTCATGATCATACGTTTTATGATGATCGATAATTTGAAACTTATCTTTTAATAATTCATCTTCAAAAATACGCTGTAACGACGTTTCCTTTAAACATAAATCGGTAATAAATATTTTATCGTAGGTATATATTTTTTTCGTATCAATGGTATTCATTACATTTGTCTCTAAATCAAATGTCTCACATAAAATATAATCTACTTTATCAAACGCTAGTTTAGCTAGGACGACATTACCCATCCCATCAATATCGTTTTTATGTGAAAATAATAATACGTTCATAAATCCTCCTTTAAAATGGTTTATCTGTTAAAGATAAGCAACTTATTCAACATCACCAAAGCGTTCAAAAGGTAATAAGAAAAATAACGATTTGCCTTTAATATCTTTACGACTAAATGGTCCAAAGTGTCGTGAATCAATCGAATTAATTCGATTATCACCCATCAACCAATATTCATCTTCACCTAGCTTTACTTCTTCAAAATTTTCAGTAAATACTTCTTCACTGTCACGAATAACAATTGACCATTCATTTTGTAAATATGGTTCATCAATAGGTTCTCCATTGACATAGACAATATCATTATGGGCAAAGATACGATCTCCTGGTATTGCGATGACACGTTTTACGACCATCGCATGTAAATATTTTTCTTCATGGGCCACTACCACATCACCTCGCTCGATTGAGCCAAAGCGCGCATCATAAGCGTTGGTGAGGGCAAATTCACCATCTTTAATGGTAGGAAACATACTTACACCACTGACACGTACTGGCCGGATCACAAAGTTGACAAAAGCGGATACACTGATAACACATAACAATGTGATTTTTAGAAAAGAAAAAAGATTACCTAATAAAATACTACGTAATGTTTCCTTTTTTTCACGCTGATGACGACGATCACGTGATGTTTTCATATGTTCACCTCCCTCTTATGGATAAAAAGAAAAAGTCGGTTTCCCGACTTCTTTCTTTGTAAATTAACGACGAACTTCTTTGATACGAGAAGCTTTTCCACTACGTCCACGTAAGTAAGTAAGTTTGTTACGACGTACTTTACCGTGACGGATAACTTCGATTTTATCAATGATTGGTGAGTGAAGTGGGAACGTACGTTCTACTCCAACTTGGTTAGAAATTTTACGAACTGTGAACATTTCGTTAATTCCTCCACCTTGACGGCAGATTACTAACCCTTCAAAAACCTGAATACGAGATTTGTCCCCTTCTTTAATACGAACGTGTACACGTACTGTACTTCCTGAACGGAATTCAGGGATGTCATTTCTCAATTGTGATTTTGTTACTTCGTTAACTAACTGTAAATTCATTTTCTGGCACTCCTTTTCGCTAACTATTACTGTTGGGTTCTTAATAAATATCAGCGGAACCTCAGGTCATACGACTTCAATAGTATAACATAGACTAAGAAGCTTGTAAATGAATTTTTATATTTTTTTCATCGGAAATTATTCGATTCATCGATGAGTTAATAATACCATTTTCCCATCAAAAAAGGAATACTATTCCGTTGTTTTTTCGGCTTTGATTTCAGCTAATAACTTTAATTCTTCTTTACTAAATTCTCGCCCTTCTAGTAAATCTGGACGACGTAATAAAGTTTTTCTTAAGCTTTCTTTTAAACGCCAACGAGCGATATTTGCATGATGACCACTTAATAAAACATCAGGCACTCTTTTTCCCTCATATTCCACTGGACGAGTATATTGTGGGTATTCTAAAAGTCCATTTTCAAAGGAATCATCTTCATGGCTTTCTTGTAAAATAACCCCATTTAACAAGCGAATTAAGGCATCACTAATAACCATAGCAGCTCCTTCTCCACCTGTTAGGACAAAGTCTCCTAATGATATTTCTTCATCGACGTAATCACGAATACGTTCATCAAATCCCTCATAGTGCCCACATACTAATACAATATGTTCATGCTCGGCAACAAGTTGTCGGGCTTTTTGTTGTTTAAACACACTTCCTTGTGGTGTCATCATCATAACATGTGATTGTTCATTACAAATCGCACGTAAACAATCCGCAATTGGTTGCACACTTAACACCATACCAGCTCCACCACCACATGGTGTATCATCGACATGATTGTGCTTATCTTTGGTATATTGACGAAAATCAACTGTTTCAAACTCAACTCTTCCAGCATCTAACGCTCTTTTAATAATGCTCGTATTTTTAAAAGAGTCAAAAAATTCAGGAAACAATGTTACGACTGTAATTTTCATCGCATTCCCTCCAATAAACGAACAATAATTTTATCTTCATCGCGATCAAAATCGATAATAAAAGCATCAACAAAAGGAATTAAGACATCTTTATCATCTGTTTGTACTCTTAAAATAGCATGTGCTTGTGTTTCTAACACTTCACTTACTTCCCCAATATATTCATTTTGTTCATCTACTACTTTACATCCTTCTAATTCAAAGTAATATGCTTCATTTTCCTCTAATTCGGGTAAATCTTCAATAGAAGCAAGTAAGTTACAACCTTTATAACACTCAATATCATTAATATTAGAATATTCTTGAAATTTCACAATTAATCCTTTCGCTGTATATTTTACATATTGAATATGTACTAATAAATTTTTAGTTGGTGTTTCAATATATACAGGCATATTTTTGACAAAGCGATCTTCAACGCTATCTGTTGTGGTCATAACTTTCATTTCACCACGAATTCCATGAGTATTTACTAAAATCCCAATACGAACCATTTCCATAGTTTTTCTCCTTCCCTAAAAAGAAAGGATGCAAAATATATGCATCCTAGTAAGAATCGAACTTGATGGTAATACGCTTGTTTTCCCCACGACTTGCAACTGACATCAATTGACGAATGCTACTAGCCATAGTTCCTTTGCGTCCAATTAAACGTGCTACATCTTCGCTACTTGCATATACATGTAACAAGATTTCACGTTCATCAAGGCTATCCATTTTTTTTACCGAAACATTTGTCTTATCTTCTACCATTGGAGTGATAAGATCTAAAAGAATCTTTTCGTAATCCATGTTAGATTCCTTCAACACAATTATTTTGCGTTTTTAGCTTCGTGAATTCTTTTTAATACACCTTCAGCAGAAAGGATGTTACGAACTGTTTCAGTTGGTTGAGCACCGTTGTTGATCCATTTAACAGCTAATTCTTCGTTTAATGTTACTGATGCAGGGTTAGTAGTTGGGTTGTAAGTACCGATAATTTCGATAAAACGTCCATCTCTTGGTGCACGAGAATCTGCAGCTACTATTCTGTAAAAAGGTTTTCTTTTAGAACCCATTCTTTTAAGTCTTAATTTAACCATTGTTATTTCCTCCTAATGCTTTACGCGAGTTATAGTATACGGCAAAAAAGATAAGGTGTCAAGTATTTTTACTTAACACCTCTATTTTTTTTAACGGCGATTCATCTTACGTAATTTTTTAGACATTTTTTTCGCTTGACTTGCAGCACGTAGACCTCCTAGGCCTCCCATACCACCCATTCCTGGCATCCCTGGCATTCCACCACCAGCCATCATCGCTTGCATTTGAGTCATCGCTTTTTTCATTTTTTCAAATTCTTTGATACAAGTATTAACTTCCGCAACCGTTGTACCACTTCCTTTGGCAATACGTTGTTTACGTGAAGCACGTAAAATATCTGGGTTAGAACGTTCTTCTTTGGTCATACTTTGAATAATTGCTTTGTTCTTTTTCAATTTTTTGTTCGCATCATCATCGTTAATTTGACCTGCTAAAGAGTTTAATCCTGGAATCATTTTCATAATTCCTGAGAAAGATCCCATTTTACCCATTTGTTCATATTGAGAAAGCATATCGTTTAAATCGAAGTTTCCACTCATCATACGACGACCAGTTGCTTCTGCTTCTTCCATGTCGATTTTGTTTTGTAAACCTTCAATTAAAGAGGCTAAGTCTCCTCCACCCATAATACGAGAAACCATACGATCTGGATGGAATGTTTCTAAATCTTCAACCTTTTCTCCAACCCCGACAAATTTAACAGGAACTCCTGTTTCACTACGAACGGATAAAACTCCCCCACCTTTTGTATCAGAGTCAAATTTCGTTACTACTAATCCTGATACTGCTAAAGTATCGTGGAATGTTTTCGCAACCTCTAAAATACTTTGACCACTCATTGCATCTACTGTAAGTAAGATTTCATTTGGTGCAATCGCAGCCTTAATATCGACTAATTCTTGCATTAGATCATCATCAATATGCAAACGACCAGCCGTATCGAAGATTACAGTATCATAATTTTTTTCTTGAGCATATTGTAATGCTTTTTTCGCTGTATCAATCGCATCAGTAGTAAGTCCTAAGGTAAAGACTTCGACACCAATACTTTTTCCTAGGGTTTGAAGTTGTTCGATTGCAGCAGGACGAATTAAGTCACAAGCAGCAAGCATTACACGACGACCTTGGTTCTTTTTCATCAAGTTCGCAATTTTAGCTGCAGCAGTTGTTTTCCCTGTCCCTTGAAGCCCTACCATCATTACGGTTGTAATACCTTGTGGGGCAAACACAATATTTTCTTCTTCACCTAATAATTCAATTAATTCATCACGAACAATTTTTAAAACCATTTCACTTGGATTTAATGATTTTAAAACCTCTTGTCCCATTGCTTTTTCTTTAATATCGGCAATTAAACGTTTAACAACTGAAAATTTAACATCGGCTTCTAAAAGAGCAGTACGTACCTCTTTTAGCATCTCTTCCATGTTTTTTTCCGTTAATTTACCTTTACCTGTAATATTACGAAACGCTTTTTGAAACTTTTCTGTTAATGTATCAAAAGCCATATGATTCACTCCCTTATCTAATTTTTATCTTTCAGTATCTGATTATAACATAAACCATGCATAAGAAAAAGCTATCTTGTTATTTTTTCACATATACTTGCATGACAAAACCAATTTCCGTTCTTAAATTTTGATATGCCTTTAAAGCCTCTTTTCCTTGATATGGCGTTTTATGATAATATGGAGTCATTGTAAATAAATTCCATATATCTTCTTGACAATCTAAATCAATGACATCTTCTACAATAATTTCTTCTTTTAAAGTAAAATGTTCCATTTCCTGTGATGGTGCTTCATTTTCATATACTTCTTCATATAAGACTTTTTTCATTCCCATCAAGTGCATTTTGGCAGGACTAACTTTAATAAATAAACCTTGATTTTTTAAAACACGAGCCATTTCTGCTTCATCAAAGGGTGCAAATATACTAAGTACAGCATCCATACATTGATTTTCTAAAGGTAAACGAAAGACTGATGCAACCCCGTAAAAAACCCCTTTTTTGGCACGAGCTGCATAATCAACACCAAATTTTGATAAATCAAACCCAAATACTTGACGTCCTTCTTTCATAAAAGCATTGGTATAATAACCTTCTCCACAACCCGCATCACATAAGGTATGAATATCGTATTGGTCTAAGATTTCACATAAGCGATCACGGAAAATTTGATAATATCCCTTTTCTAAAAAAGAACGTCGTCCTTGAATCATTTCTTTTTCATCACCGGTACGTTTACGATTGTTTAAATTTAGATTTACATATCCACGTTTGGCAATATCAAAACTATGTCCTTCTTCACAACGATAACATGTATCTAATTTGTGTAGTGGTTTACCACATTTTGTACAAATTAACATATAAACTCCTTTCCTTTGAAAAAGACGCATATCCTTCGATATGCGCCATTTCTATGATTAGTAGTCGTTCATACCTGGAACAAGCATTTCTTCTACTTCGTCTTTTGCGTATTTTTTAGCAGCTTTCTTTTTAGGTTTGTAGTTTGTACGGATGTATAACCATAATTGCGCAGCGATGAATAATGAACTTCCTGCCCCAGCAACTAAACCAATGAATAATGCTAAACAGAATGTGAAGATTGCGCTACTTCCAAATCCTAATAAACATACAACTGGAATAACTGTAGTGAATGTAGAAAGAATTGAACGAGTAAATGTACTTTGTAATGCTTCATTTACAATTGATTTGTATAAAGCAGGAGTACGTTTTTCACGTTTGTGTTCTCTTACATTATCACGGATACGGTCGAATACAACGATAGAGTTGTTGATTGAGTAACCGATGATTGTTAACATACATGCAATAATTTCAGTGTTAATTTCTAAACGGAAGATTGCACATCCAAATAACATAATCGCAATGTCATGAACTAAGGCAACGATTCCACTTACCGCATAGTCCCATTTGAAACGAATTGATACATAAATCATGATACCAACCCAAGCTAATAAAGAAATAATAATTGCGTTACGAGCTAATTCACGTCCGATAATTGGTGTAACTGTGTTATCGTTAACTTCGTGTTTGTAAGTAGCTTTTAAGCTTTCTTTCGCTTTGTTCATAGTGTCTTGGTTTACTGCTTCTTTTACGAATACAGTTGCCATTTCATCTTTTTCACCATTGATTTTAATACTATCTGCTTTAATTCCTAATTCAGCTAATTCCGCTTTTAATGTATCTTTGTTAATTGCTGCATCAGATTGTACTGTCATTTTTGTACCACTTGTAAAGTCAATACCTAAGTTTAATGCACCTTTACCTGAAAGACCATTAAATGCCATACAAGCAAGACCAATAATTGCTACAGCTAACGCACCAATCATCCATTTTTTAGATAATGCTACGAAATCAACATTTGCAAATTTTCCATAGAAGAAACGAGATTCACCTTTCGCAACATTTGGAAGATCACTTTCTTTTACCCCAAACCAAGCTTTTTTGTCATCTAGCCATCCACTTTCAACAAGTAGTTTTAATAAGAATTTAGCTACGAATACAATTACGATTAATGTTGCAATTGTAGATACAATTAACATTGTCGCAAATCCTTTTACCGTACCAGTACCTAAGATGAATAAGATAACAGCAGCGATGAATGTTGTGAATTGTGCATCTAAGATAGTTACAAATGATTTTGAAGAACCTTCATAGAATGCTTTTTTCACACTTCTTCCTGTGTATAATGCATCTTTAATACGTTCGAATGTTAAGATGTTAGAGTCAACAGCCATACCAACTCCAAGTACTAACGCTGCGATTCCTGATAATGTAAAGACAGCTCCCATTAAGTTGTTAATTAAGAATACAACTAATAAGTATGTAGCGATTGTAATTGCTGAAACAACCCCAGGTAAACGGTAGTAAGCAATCATGAATACCATAATTAATAATACCCCGATTCCACCAGCAAGCATTGTTGCAGAGAAAGCATTTACCCCATAATCTGCTGTTACAGCGTTACTGTAAGATTCATTCATTTTAACAGGTAAAGAACCTGAGTTAATTAAATCTTTTAATTCTGTTGCTTCTTCCACTGTAAAGTCTCCGCTAATCATTGCACTTGTGCTGTTGATTCCTTCTTTAACAGTTGCTGCAGAAATGAATTTTGGTTCTGCTTTAGAAGCTTCTGCTGCATAAGTATCACCTTCTGCCCAGTCTAACCAAGCAACCATTAGGTTTTTACCTTCACCCATTGCTGCAACAGATTGTGTTACTTCATAGAATTTAGATTGATCCGCTAATTTTAAAGTTACAACAGGGTTTCCGTATTCATCATATGTAACACTAGCCCCACCTTCTACTAATACAGTAGCATCCATTAATAAGTTATCACTCATGTCACGGAATGTTAAGTTTGCAGTTGATGAAATAACACGACGTGCTTGTTCAGCGTCTTTTACACCAGCTAATTGTACACGAATACGGTTTTCACCTTCTACTGAAATTTCAGGTTCATTAACACCTAAAACATCGACACGTTTACTAACAGATTGAGCAACAGCAGCCATATCTGGCATTTCTTGTCCATCAAGCGGACTTACTTCATAAAGAATCTCAAATCCACCTTGTAAATCCAACCCTAATTTCATACCATCTTTGATTGGAAGTACGCTACAAGCTATAATGGCAATCAATGTTAAAACGGTAATGCCGAAAATAACTAAACGTGATTTTTTCATTGTTTATCTCCTCCAAATAAATCATCAAAGTCATTAATTGTATAGTTTCTGCTTAAAATTGTTGCTTCAGCGGATAAATAGACAACAATCTCATCGGCAGTTAAACTAAAAATATCTTGAACTGCTTCATGTAAACATACATTTTTTGCAAATTGCCACTTTCCAATTAATGCACTTTCTACGTGTTGATATGTCAAGGAAGATAACTGTTCACGACGTAACTGATTTGTTTTTAATGCAATCGCTAAACGTATATTACGATTTTTAATCAATTCATCCTTCAGCATAACTTCCTCCTTAAACACCATACACTGTATTTTACATCATCTAACAAAATAATACAACTGATTTTTACATTTTAGAAAGGGTTTTCATACTCATAAATAAAATCATTTTAGAAAAATGATAAATATTTCTAATCTTCAACATATATTGAATTATTAAGGAGCGATGAACCATGAAAAATAAAATAATGTTTGATACACTATTTATCATTAGTTGTGCTACAATTGCCAAAATCTTGTCTTTTATCATTAGAATTTTATTTGCCCGTTGTTTAAGTGTAGAGGCAATGCATTATTACACCTTAATAACCCCTACTTTAATGTTAGCCTTAACTCTTTCACAATTATCCTTCCCTTTAGCGTTAAGTAAATTAGTTGCCAAATATCATGATCATCCCCTCATTTTAAAAGTGAATCGTCATTTACTTTACCTCTTAAATGGATTGATTATCATCATACTCCTCATCAGTGCACCCTTTATTGCAAATTTACTGCATCAAAAACATTTAACCCTTTTAATCTATACAATGATTCCCATTTTACCCTTAACAAGTATCTCCGCAACCCTAAAAAGTCGTTTATCAGGATTACAAAGCCATCGCCATGCTGCCTTTTCACAAATTCCTGAAGAAGTCATTCGTATTCTATTTTTATTTCTCGCATACCCTTATTTAAAACATATTAATGATATCCATGCTGCCGCATGTGCTTTATTATCAATTTCTATATCTGAACTTGGAAGTATTATCTATCTATTCTTTTGTCTTCCAAAAGCATCAAAAACCAAAACCCGTCTTTCAAGTAAACAGCTCTATAAAGAATTCTTACAAATCGCTATTCCTGCTTCTATGTCCCGTTTTATCGGTTCCTTGACTTATTTTTTAGAACCCTTATTACTATCTATTTTATCCTTATCTCACTATTTAAAAGATTATACACTGATATATGGATATTTAATTCCTTTGATTACTATGCCTTCATTCTTAGCTATTTCGCTCTCAAATTATTTATTACCATCCTTTGTTTATTATAAAGAAGCGAAACAATATCAAAAAGCTGGAAAGCTTTGTTTTATGATTTTATGTAGCTGTGCGATGATTGGTTTCGCTTCTGCTTTTTTATGCTATTTCTTTGGTGAACCTTTACTTCTTTTCTTATACCAAAACACCCAAGGAGTAGCATTATTAAAAGCCTTTGCCCTTCCTTTTGCTTTCTATTCCCTTCAGCCTGCTCTAGCATCCTTAATGCATGGTTTAAATCTTTCCAAACAAGGCTTTTATGATACTTTATATGGTTGTATCTTAAGATTAGCTATCTATCTATTCGCACCCTTCTTACACTGCCATATCCTTGTCTTAGCCCTTATTAGCAGCATGCTACTGACTACCTTTTTACATGCAATCAGAATTGCTTCACATTTACGATCATGAACGTTTAATAATATATAAACCATCCTTTTCTACCATACACAAAAACACTTCATCAATACTATCAATATGATAATTTAATAGCTGTTGGTTTAACCAAGCTTTATCTTGATGAATACTTTGTAATACTTCTTCATTCACGACACCATCACTAATCAGCGGTTCAATCGCTAATAAATCACAATCATTTTTCGCTAATACACTTAATTCCCCACTAGTCCCTAACACTGCAAAGGCAACATCTTTAATATGAAAATAACCTTGATTACGCATTTGTGATAATAAATCATCGATATTATAACGATTTAAACGCATTCTATCTTGTC
>JAXJYR010000361.1:0-5490 GCA_036306885.1 Longicatena sp. | reverse complement strand
TTATCTTCCGTGCAACAAGTCAATGGTTCGCTTCAATTGATAAAATTCGTCAAGAACTATTAGATGAAATTGATGCAGTTGATTGGATTCCAACTTGGGGACAACAACGTATGCACAATATGATTGCGGATCGTGGAGACTGGTGTATTTCTCGTCAACGTGCTTGGGGAGTTCCAATTCCTATTTTCTATGGTGAAGATGACACTCCAATTATGGATGAAGCAGTATTTGCACATGTGGCAAACTTATTTAAACAATTTGGTTCAAATGTTTGGTTTGAAAGAGATGTGAAAGATTTATTACCAGAAGGATTTACACATCCATCAGCACCAAATGGTATCTTCCGTAAAGAAACAGACACAATGGATGTTTGGTTTGACTCAGGAAGTTCACACACTGGAGCAATGAAATCTCGTGGATTAGGATATCCAGCAGATTTATACTTTGAAGGTAGTGACCAATACCGTGGATGGTTTAACTCTTCATTAATTATTGGTACAGCAGTACATGGAAAATCTCCATACAAACAAGTATTAAGTCACGGATTCGTAATGGATGGTCAAGGACGTAAAATGTCTAAATCATTAAGAAACACAGTTGCTCCAGGAGAAGTAACAAAAAAATACGGTGCTGATATTCTTCGTTTATGGGCTACAAGTGTAGACTATCAAGCTGACTGTCGTTTATCAGAAGAAATCTTAAAACAAAATGCAGATAGCTACCGTAAAATTAGAAATACATTCCGTTTCTTAATTGCAAACCTTGATGATTTCAAAAAAGAAATGCTATGTGATGTGAATACATTACCAGAATTAGATAAATACATGTTAGTGGTATTAAAAGAAGCTGTTGATAAAGCGCAATTAGCATATAAAGAATATCGTTTTGCCGATGTGTTATCAACATTAATGAACTTAATGGTAAATGAATTCTCAAGCTACTACTTAGACTACACAAAAGACATTTTATACATTGAAAAAGAAAATGATTTACGTCGTCGTCAAGTACAAACGGTACTATATTATGCATTAGATGCATTTACACGTGCTTATGCACCAATTCTTGTACACACATGTGAAGAAGTAAATGACTTTATGCAATTTGAAGAAGAAAGTATTCACTTAGGAACATTTGCAAATTTACCTGTATTTGAAAATGCTGAAGAATTGAAAAAAGATGTTGAACGTTTATTAGCAATTCGTTCAGATATCTTAAAAGCATTAGAAGAAGCACGTGCTGAAAAAGTAATTGGTAAATCATTACAAGCACATGTTACAGTAAATGCTGATGCTGAAGATGTAGCATTAATTAATAAATATTGTGGAGATAAATTTAACCAATACTTAATTGTATCTAAAGTTGAATTTACAAATGAAGAATGTAAACGTTATGAAATTATTGGTGCGAAAGTAGAAGCAGCACAAGGTCAAGTATGTCCTCGTTGTTGGTTTGTAACTGATTCTGATGCTGAAGATGGTTTATGTACACGTTGTGCAGAAGTATTAAAATAATATGCAAATCACATCTTTAAGTAATGCTAAAGTAAAACAATGGTTTAAATACCATGAAAAAAAACATCGCGATAAGGACCAACGTTTTCTCATTGAAGGAGAACACTTATTACAAGAAGCTCATCGCGCTGGAATTATTGAATGTATTATGGTTGAAATTGGATGTCCATCATTAATTGATGGATATCCAGTTTATGAATTAACTCCGCCAATTATGGCAAAATTAAGTTTACGTGAAAGTAAAGCTTCTTTAATGGCTTTGTGTCGTTATCCGCAAAATGAGATTGATTCTGATCGTATTTTGATGTGTGATGGGGTACAAGATCCAGGGAATTTAGGTACGCTAATTCGTACTGCATGTAGCTTTCATTATCGTAATGTTGTGTTATCTAATCATTGTGTTGATGCATATAATGAAAAAGTAATTCGATCTACACAAGGAGCTCAATTTCATGTGAATTTAAAACGTTGTGATTTAATAGATGCAATTCAAGCATATAAATCACAAGGATATCATATATATGCAACATCGCTACAGAACGCTAAGCCACTAGCTACCATTACTCCTCAAACCAAACATGTATTAATTATGGGGAATGAAGGAAAAGGTGTGAGTGAAGAAGTACTTGCGTTATGTGATGAATCTATTTTTATTGAAATGAAAACTTTTGAATCACTAAATGTAGCAGTTGCGGGTGGAATTTGTATGTATGAATTATCAAAAGAGGAGTAATCCTCTTTTTTTTATGGAGAATGTTATGATATATTTATTTACAATGATAATTACTTATTTTATTTTAAATCAATTACTACATAATTTTACAATGAAGTTAAATGTATGGTTTCATCTAGTCATATGTTTATTATGTATGTATTTAGCAAAACAACATTTAATAACATATTTTATCTTTATTGTTTTATATATAATTGGATATATTGATTATAAAACAATGTATATATATGATGTATATTTATTAATTTATCTGTTTTTGATAACAATTTATGCGATACACCATCCGATTCGTCTTACCCAAATGTGGATAAGCTTTGGTACTATAAGTTGTATGAACCTATTGAATATTGATAAAGAAAGAATTGGAGTAGGGGATATTTATTTGTTGTATGCAAGCAGTATTTATTTCTCGATTATGGATTTAAGTTTGGTGATGTTTATTGCATGTTGTTTGGCTTTCATCTATATTCTGATATTAAAAAAAAGGAGCGAATATATTCCATTTGCTCCTTTTTTATGTATAGGTATTATATTAATGTTGTTATAAAAAAAGATGTATCATATGATACATCTTTGTAAGTTCGCAGTATATTAAACTAATTTAACGATAACTGCAGTACCTTGTCCACCACCGATACATAATGAAGCAAGTCCGATGTTTTTACCAGATTTTTTCATTTCGTGGATTAAAGATACAAGGATACGGTTTCCAGAAGCACCTACTGGGTGTCCAAGAGCGATAGCTCCACCGTTTACGTTAGTTTTAGCCATGAATGCTTCGCGGTCAATTCCGTGTTCTTCAACTAATTCGTGAATTACTCCTAATGATTGAGCAGCGAATGCTTCGTTTAATTCTACTAAGTCAACTTCTTCAAGTTTTAATCCAGCGTAGTTCAATGCGTTACGGATAGCTGGAGTAGGTCCTAGACCCATAGTTAATGGATCAACCCCACCTTGTCCAATACCGATAACTTCACAGATTGGAGTAAGGTTGTATTTAGCTACAGCATCTTCACTAGCTAAAAGAACGAATGAAGCACCATCGTTGATTCCTGAAGCGTTTCCTGCAGTTACAGATCCATCTTTTTTGAATGCTGGACGTAATCCTGCAAGTTTTTCAGGGTTAGTTTTACGGTTAGGGTGTTCATCAGTATCGAAAACTTTAGTTTCTTTACGAAGTTTTACTTCGATTGGAACGATTTCGTCTTTGAATTTTCCACCGTCAACAGCAGCGATAGCTTTTTGTTGAGAAGCGTAAGCAAATTCATCTTGCATTTCACGAGTAATGTTGTATTTGTCTGCAATGTTTTCTGCAGTAATACCCATGTGTACACCATGACGAGCATCAGTTAATGCATCGAAAATCATGTGATCTGTACATTTGAAGTCACCCATTTTGTTTCCTGTACGGCTGTTTGCAGGAATTAGGTAAGGTGCACCTGACATTGATTCAACCCCACCAGCAACAACGATGTCGTTGAATCCAGCTTGGATAGACATAACACCTTCCATTACAGTTCTTAAACCAGATCCACAAACCATGTTAACTGAGTGTGAACATACAGTTTCAGGAATTCCAGCTTCTAAAGCTACTGTACGAGCGATGTTTTGTCCAAGTCCAGCTCCTAATACGTTACCACAGATTAATTCATCAACGTTTTCTGGAGCAACTTTTGCGTCTTCTAATAAAGCTTTTACAACTGTAGAACCAAGGTCTGCTGCTTTAACTGTTGCAAGAGATCCAAGGAAGCTTCCGATTGCGCTACGTTTTGCGCTAATTACATAAGTCTTTTTCATTTTACTACCTGCCTTCTTTCTTAATATAAAATGCAGTATGAACAAGCTTTCATACACTTCTATAATACTCAAAATAAGCTTTTCTGTCAACAACTTGTGAAATAATTGATTTATCAAATGTAACGAATATCACTATAAAAATCGAGTTCGTGAAAAGATAGAAAAATATCACAAATAAACTTGTTAAAGTTTTAACAATTATATTGACGAACGAATAAAATAAAGCTAAAATTATATGTGGATTAAAGCTCCTATTATGGAGAATCGTCAGTATGACGTTTGTATCAATCCATATTGTTAATTATTAAGGAGAGGAGAACACTTATGGACTTCATGTTAACAGAACAACAACAAATGATGAAGAAACTATTCGCTGAATTCGCTGAAAAAGACGTAAAACCTCTTGCTCACGAAATCGACGAAGAAGAACGCTTTCCAATTGAAAACGTTGAAAAAATGAAGGCATGTAAAATGCTAGGAATTCCTTACGCAAGAGAATACGGTGGAGCTGGTGCT
The DNA here is from genome assembly GCA_036306885.1 of Longicatena sp. Lineage (GTDB taxonomy): Bacteria > Bacillota_I > Bacilli_A > Erysipelotrichales > Erysipelotrichaceae > JAXJYR01. Next base: position 933 of record JAXJYR010000361.1, on the reverse strand, counting down.
GACTACCTATGTTACATTCTTGCAGTAGAAGAATTAAGTAAAAAATGTGGTACTACTGGGGTAGTATTATCTGCACATACTTCTTTAGGAACTTGGCCAATCGCTGAATTCGGAACAAAAGAACAAAAAGAAAAATACTTACCAGATTTATGTTCAGGTAAAAGATTAGCTGCATTCGGTTTAACTGAACCAAACGCAGGTACTGATGCTGCTGGACAACAAACTACAGCTGTTAAAACTGAAGATGGTGGATATATCTTAAACGGAACTAAAATCTTTATTACAAACGCTGGTGCTGCTGATGTTTACATTGTATTTGCAATGACTGACAAATCAAAAGGTACTAGAGGAATCTCTGCATTCATCGTAGAAAAAGGAATGCCAGGATTCTCAATCGGACAACACGAGAAAAAATTAGGTATCCGTGGATCTGCAACAAGTGAATTAATCTTCAACAACGTTAAGTTAGGACCAGAACACTTATTAGGTGCTGAAGGTAAAGGATTTGGAATTGCTATGAAAACTCTTGACGGAGGACGTATTGGTATCGCTGCGCAAGCATTAGGTATTGCTCAAGGTGCTATCGATGAAGTTATTCCTTACGTTAAAGCTCGTAAACAATTTGGACGTTCAATCGCTAAATTCCAAAACACTCAATTCCAATTAGCTGACATGCAAACAAAAACAGATGCAGCTCGTTTATTAGTTTACCAAGCTGCTATGGCTAAAGAAAAAGGACTTCCTTACACAGTATTAGCTGCTGAAGCTAAATTATTTGCTGCTGAAGTTGCTATGGAAGTTACTACTAAAGCCATCCAATTAATGGGTGGATACGGATATACTCGTGATTACCCAGTAGAAAGAATGTTCCGTGACGCTAAGATTACTGAAATCTACGAAGGTACAAGTGAAGTACAACGTATGGTAATCAGT
>JAXJYR010000360.1:0-7956 GCA_036306885.1 Longicatena sp. | reverse complement strand
TCAGCAGCCTTCATTGGTGCAAATGTAAAAGAAGCAACTGCCATTAAAGAAGCTAAGATTAAATTTCCCAATTTTTTCATATAATTTCCTCCTTCTTTGGGTTAAGCGAAACAAATGTTTCTTGTTTGTAACCACTTTTGTCATGTAAGCGGTTTCTGTACTATTATCATACACTGTTTATTTTTTATTTCAATACTTTTTTACTCATAAATTCAGAAAAAAATGTGATGATTCATTTTCTCTTTTAAACATTACATTTAACATTGGAACAAACATATACATTTTAAAATTTTTTCGTAAATAGCATTAATTTTAGATCAAAATCTGACATATATAAGATGAGCTCAATAATATATGCAAACTCATATATCTTATAGCGAAGAAGGGAGGATTTAAACATGGAAATCTTAGAACAAGAATATTCATATTATTGTGAAGAAAGAAAGAGATTAGAAAAATGTTTGGCACAAATTTCTTCAGAAATTTGTGTTTTGCAGGATTCTATTTTAAAGTATGATTTTTTTGAACGAAAAGAAATCGAAGATAGAATTCAGTTTCTTAGAGAAATGCAGTACGAAAAGAATGAAGAACTCGAAAAAATCTACGTGATTTTAGGAGAAATTTGTCTAAAAATCGAAAAAAAATGTAAATTTTAATTTTACATTTTTTTGGTGATAGCTAAAAAACATCAAAAAAAAGGAGCCGTAACGCCAATGATTTAACATCATTTGCATGTTATTGCTCCTTTTTTTAGTTATCCTAAAATTAATCGATCACTTACCATACCACCACTTGCTTGGGTAAATAAGTTTAATAATTGTTCAACTGTTAAGTTCTTTTTCGCTTCTCCTGATACATCAACCACAACACGTCCTTCATGCATCATGATTAAACGATTTCCATGTTTAATCGCATCTGCCATATTATGAGTAATCATTAAGGTAGTTAGCTTATGTTTCTTCACAATTTGATCTGTTAGTTCTAATACTTTTGCCGCTGTCTTAGGGTCAAGGGCAGCTGTATGTTCATCTAATAATAATAGTTTTGGACGATTTAGCGTAGCCATTAATAATGTTACTGCTTGTCTTTGTCCTCCAGATAATAATCCTACTTTACTTGTTAAACGATCTTCTAACCCTAATTCTAAAGTTGCAAGTAATTCTTGATAGCGAACTTTTTCTTCTTTGCGTACACCCCATACAAAACGACGTTTAGTCCCACGACGTGCGGCAATGGCAAGATTTTCCGCAATTTCCATATCAGGTGCAGTACCTTTCATTGGATCTTGGAAAACTCTACCTAAAAATTTTGCACGTTTATGTTCGGGCATGTTCGTAACATCCATTCCATCGATTTCAATCGTACCATAATCTGGCTTCCAAACTCCCGCAATGGCATTCAACATGGTTGATTTACCTGCCCCATTTCCACCGATTACTGTGACAAAGTCACCATCTTTTAAATGTAGGTTTAATCCATTTAAGGCTGTTTTGGCATTTACGGAACCAGGATTAAATGTTTTTTGTAAGTTTGTAATTTTAAGCATTGTCACTACCTCCTACATGATTTGGCTCTGGGAGAGGTACTATCGGCTTCCTTTTAGTGAAATATTCACTTTTAATATAAGGTACAGCTAAAAAGATAGCTACGATAATTGCCGATAACATTTTTAAGTAATCTGTTTTTAAACCTAATAAAATTACAAAGTTATATACGATATAGTACGTGATACCACCACAAACAACTCCAATTAAACTTGTAATGAAGTTCGGTTTAATTTTTTGTGATACCGATAATCCAATAAAGATAGCTGCAAGTCCAATTACGATTGCTCCACGTCCATCATTGATGTTGGCAGAACCTTTATATTGGGCAAGCATCGCCCCAGCCAAGGCAACGATTCCATTTGAAATTGCTAACCCTACCACTTGATTTAACTTAACGTTAACACTTTGGGCACGGCTCATATCAGGGTTATCTCCTGTTGATTTAATGGTTAATCCAATTTCAGTGAAGAAGAATAAAATTAACAATATAATCGTAATAATCACAACGATAATCATCGATACAATAGAACGTGGATTATCACTCATATGTACCAATAAATCATTAGCACGTGGATCAATCGCTATAAGTGATTTTCCACCAAGAATGAATAGGTTGACAGAATACAACATCAACTGTGTTAATATTCCCGCCAAGATTGCTGGTATTCCCAATGCCGTATGTAACAATCCTGTCACAACACCTGTCAGCATCCCGGCGATAAAAGCGGCGATGACACATACCCATACTGGAATACCTAATGCTAACATAACTGCACATACACAAGCTCCCGTACAAATAGAACCATCGACAGTTAAGTCCGCAAGATCTAAGATTTTATAAGATAGATAAACCCCAATGGCCATCAATCCCCAAATTAACCCTTCTGCTACTGCTCCAGGCAATGCATTTAAAAGTACCATAATTTACCTCACATTTTATTTATATTCTTCAGGAACTTCAATTCCTAATTTTTCACATAATTCATTGTTGTATACAACTGTTGGTGTTAATGTTTTGATTTCAATATCAGAAACAGCTTTTTCTCCTAATAATACTTGTGCAGCCATTTTTCCAGTTTCTACACCTAAGTCATAGTAGTTGATTGCTAAACTTGCATAACCAATAGCTCCACCGTAGCTTGTGTAAACTGGAACGTTGTTGTCTGTACAAATTGTTCCAACGATTGCATCGTTTGCAGATACTGTGTTATCAGATGGAATAAATACTGCTTTCACTTCATTTGCCATTGAAGTAACTACTGTTTGTAATTCAGTTGTTTCTGAGAATGTGTAAGCTTTTGCAGTAATTCCTTCAGCATCAAATAATTTTTTAACAGCTTCGTATTGAATCAAAGAGTTTGATTCGTTTGTACAGAATAATACCCCAACTAAATCACCTTTTTCTAATCCAAGGGTATCAATCATCATTTGTGCTTGTTGATCAAATGGTACAGCATCTGAAGTACCTGATACGTTTTCAGGAATGCTTCCTTTAAATGTATCATCATAATCAGTTACAGATGTTCCTAATACTGGAATAGAAGTTGTTGCATTAGCCGCAGCTAATAAAGAAGGTGTGGCATTTGCCATAATTAAATCAACATTTTTAGATGTAAAAGTATTCACAACTGTTGTACAAAGGTTTGGCTCACCTGCAACTTGAACATCAAATTCTACTGTTTTTCCTTTTGCTTCTAATTCAGCAGTTAATGAATCTTGGAATCCTTTTGTAGATTGGTCTAATGCATCATGAACCATTAATTGGACAACTCCAACCACATAGTTATCACTACCTGCATCACTTGAACCACATCCACTTAAACATACAACCATCATCATTACAGCTAATAAACTACATAACATCTTTTTCATTTTCTTTTCCTCCTTATTATGAAATACTTATGGGGAGTTCATAAAAAAAACGCCCCTATGATGAATACAGGGACGATGATATCGTGTTACCACTCTGTTTCACATATATCTTACGATATATGCCTCATTAGGCTTTTAAGTCAATCGTTGGTAAAAAAAAATCCTGTTACAAACAGGGGCGAATGAATCGCGTTACCACTCTGCTTTCGTATCAACCTTACGATTGAAACCTCTTTAGGCTTAAAAGTCTTAGCCATATAACGGTAGCACCCGTTGTACCTACTATTAGTTCAGCACACTGCTCGCAAGAATGAACTTCATTGAACTATTACTATTGTCTTGCACCTACCGACAACTCTCTGTAGTTTTTCATTCAACTACTCTTTCTGCTCAAACGCATTTCTTTTTTATCAATAATACAATGTAAATTTATCATTTTTCAAAATATTTGTCAACCATGTTTGATATATTTTTTCATAAAAATGTAAATCTTGAAACTTGTTGTAAGGTGTATGAAAAACATTTTTACCTTTATTCTTAAAAAAACAATTACAATTTACCATTATATATTTTTTATTTCAGCACTTAACACAAAATTAAAATGCAGATAATTAATGCATGATTATCTGCATTTTATAAACAATTTTTAATTCAATAGTGCTACTTCTAGATCAGATAACATCGTATCTAAAGCTTGTACTCCACCTGTTTAAGAATACCAGACATTAGCATGTTCAATAAAATAAATAATTTTGTTATTTTTGTATACATCCAACTCCTTAATCAAGTCGTTTTCAATTACTTCTTTTACCCCCATTACCTGATTATCACTCGTTTGGGTTGCACTACTACGATCAAGAATAAACATATATTCAGGATTTAACTTGATGATTGTCTCCCAAGATGCTTCTTCACCATGGGTTGCCTTTTCTACTTCACCAACTTGTTCACTTAAATTATTCGCTCCTAGTTCTTTGGCAATCATATTCAACTGAGAGTTTGTACTCATTAAATTCAATGCATTAGCATTATACATTCCTAATAATACATCCTTATCTTTTAAAACCTTGTGTAAAGCATCAATACGTGGTTGAAAATCAGTAAATAATCCCTCAACTTCTTTTTCTTTCCCAAAGATTGAAGCGATTGTATAAGCATTATTCTTCGTACTTTCTACAATCCCTTTATCATAATCCACTGCTAAATATACAACGGGGGCAATTGCTTCTAATTCTGCATACATTGCACTCAAACGTCCACCAATAAAGATAATATCGGGATTACAAGCCGCAACCTTTTCTAAATCAGCAGTTTTCAGCGTACCTAAATTCATAATCTTATCATTCGTTTCAGGATGATAATCAGTTAGATATTCGATTGAAACATTGGCACTTCCAACAATTCGATCCCCAACTCCTAATACATCAATAATATCCAATGCAGGCATATCAAGTATCGCAATACGTTGAGGATTGTAAGGAACTTCTACATCAACTAGCTCTTTATTCGCATTTAATGCTTGAATTGTTATCGTTTCTGTACTAGTACCTAATTCATTATTATTTTCATTTTGACCACAAGCACTCACACAAAGTAACATCGCTAATGTCATAATCATTGTAAGTATTTTTTTCATTTTCATTTCTCCTTTTTTTCTATTTAAATCATCTTAGTAATAGACGGAAAGTGGTTTTCCTTCTACATAAATAATTTCAAAGTCTACTTTATAAATTTCCGAAAGTGTTTTTTTATTTATCACTTCATCGACCGTTCCAAATCGTGCAATTTTCCCATCAACCAACGCACAAACATAGTCCGAATAAAAGGACGCATAGTTAATTTCATGTAAAACCATAATCACGGTTTTCCCTAGTTCATCGCACAAACGACGCACGGTACGCATTAAATTTGATGCGTGGTAAATATCTAGATTATTCGTAGGTTCATCAAGAAGGACATATTCTGTATCCTGCGCAATTACCATGGCGATGTATGCACGTTGACGCTGTCCACCTGATAGCTCATCGATAAAATAATCCTCAATATCCGTTAATTCCATATAGGCAATGGCTTTATCAATCATTTCGTTATCCTCTTGTGTTAAATGACTCCCAGAATAAGGGAAACGTCCAAATGCCACCAGTTCTCTTACCGTGAGTTTCATCTCAATATTGTTATGTTGTGTTAATATCGAAAGCTTTTTAGCTAGTTCCTTACTATCCCATTTTGATAAATCTTTAGCTTCCAAATCAATCACTCCTGTATCCTTGGCAATCAATCGCGATATCATACTCATAACTGTCGATTTACCTGCACCGTTTGGTCCAATCAAAGATATTACTTTACCTTTAGGTATTTCTAAGCTAATGGAATCAACTACTTTTTTTTCATCATATTTTTTACTTAAATCAATTACATTCATAATCAAACACCTCCTTTTTTAAACAGTAGTAGATAGAGAAAATAGATTCCCCCACCAATCGTAATAAATGTACTAATTGGTACTGCATAGTTAAATACATGCTGAGAAATCAACTGACCAAAAATGATTGTCAACATTCCCATTAACGCAGAACCGTAAATTAGTAAACCATGTCGATATGTTTTTAATAATTGGCGTGTTAAATTAGCGATAATCAAGCCTAAAAAAGAAATTGGTCCCACCATTGCGGTTGCGACACTAATACATAGAACCACACCTAATAAAAGTCTTCGTAGGGTACGATCATAATCAACCCCAAGATTAATCGCCTGAGCTTTACCTAGTGTCATCACATCAAGTAACATTAAATCTTTGCGTAAGAAAATAAACAAGGCAATCAAAATAATTAGTGATAAGATGATAATTTCAACATTTACATGATTAAAGTCCGCAACTAGTGTTGTTAATAAAGCATCATATTCGTTAGGATCCATTACTCGAATCATTGTTGATTGGATACTTCCAAATAGTGATGATAGTACTGTACCAATCAGTAAAACATAAAGGACATTATATCCTGTCTTTTTAAACATATAGGAATATACAAACGTTGCGGATAACGACATTACGATAAGATCGATAATAAAAGACAGATTTTCATTGTTGGCAAGTATACTACTAGAACCCACTATAAAAATTATTGCCGTATGTACTAACGTGTACATTGAGTTCATCCCTAATAAACAAGGCGTCACAATACGATTATTAATAATGGATTGAAAGACAAGTGAGGCACATCCAATCGCAAAGGCTGCGATAAGCATCGTTATAAGCGTCGGAATACGTAATGATAAGATATAACGAAATAATTTCATATTTTCAAAATGGGCATCGATGAATAAAAACATTGCACATACACTTACTACAATCAAAGTCAGAATAATTAGTTTTACAACATTAACCTTTTGTGCAGGTGCGCGATATTTCTTAATCGCATTTAATTTATTAGCCACAGCAAGAACCCTCCTTTCCCTTTCGAAGACGAATCGCCTTTTTACCATGTTTCAGCTTATAAATTAGCATGATAATAAACATCACACTACCAATAATACCGACAATCAATTCTATTGGTAATTCATAAGGCATAATTACACTACGGGCGATGACATCACATACCAACACAAACAACGCCCCTAACAAAGCACTATCCACGAGTGTTCCTTTGATTTTATCGCCTTTAAACATGGCCACAATGTTGGGAATAATTAAACCAATATAAGATATTTGTCCAACAATTGTGACAACACTTGCTGTAATCACAGCGGCGATGGCAAGCCCAAAAAACAGTATTAACTTATAATTGACTCCAAGATTTACAGAAAAATCTTTTCCCATTCCTACGATATTAAAGTAATTAGCAAATATAAACGCTATGATAACCAAAGGAACACAGAGCCATACCAATTCATAATTCCCTTGAATAATAAGTGCGAAGGATCCCACAAAATAATTTGATAGTTGTTGTGTGACCTCGAACTTATAGGCGATAAAGTTCGTAATACCACCTAATACATTACCAAACATAATTCCAATCAAAGGAACGAGAATGGTACTCTTAAATTGAATTTTTTGCACAAACCACACAAAAATCACTGTGCCGAAAATGGCCATTGTAAAGGCAAGCATAATTCTTCCCCACAAACCAATAGCAGGTAGAAAAACTAGTGACAATAAAATTCCAAATTGAGCTGATTGAATGGTTGCGCCTGTACTTGGGGATACAAACTTATTCATACATAGCTGTTGCATAATCAAGCCCGCAACACTCATTCCGACACCAGTACATAAAATGGCAAGTAGTCTAGGAATTCGAGCTAAAAGGAAAATCTTTATTTCCATTTCATTTCCTTCTGTAAACAAAGTACTTAAATCAATATCCATCACACCAATAAAAAGCGATAAAACAGAAATAATTAGAAGTAAGCTTCCAAGTATTATCGTTGAGCGATGATTTTTCAATACACTCACATCCTTTCTACTAAGTTAGATTAATCTAACTTATATTCGATAATAAAATTCGCTCTGTAGCGAACAACGATAATTATAGCTAGTTTT
>JAXJYR010000359.1:0-2220 GCA_036306885.1 Longicatena sp. | reverse complement strand
CATCTTTATTGCGATTATGCTATCACAGTGGGAAGGAAAGAGTAAGGAACAAGAACCTATCTCTATTAATCAATAATAAAAAAAAGGAACAATCAAATTAAAGTGGACCCTATGTCAAGGACAATAAATAAAAAAAGGGTTTAATATTTAATAAAAATTATATATCCTCCTAATGTATGATTTATTAGGAGGATATATTTTATGTGTGAGTGGTATTTAAATTATTGATCTTGCTTACGTGGTGAAGCAGCTGAAAAATTTTAAACTTGAAATTTGAATAATATGTAGCACTGTTATCATTAATTCATTAGCATTTGGAAATGTTACTGCAAAAATTAAATACTTATATTTGATTTTTATGGATAATTTCCTTTATACAGTGAATACCGATATTTATTTGTTTCGTGTATCGCCTCTAAGTAACAAAACATGAAGATAGGCAAAAGACAAGAGCGGGAATCGTTCATTTCACTCTTGTTTTTTGCCTAGATTTATGTTTCAAAGAAAAGCGATACACGATACAAATATAATGTTTCGGTTGAGCCTCGAAGCCCCAATAGTGGGGCAAGAATTGGGTTGAATTATTCTTTTACACATTTTCTATCATCTTTTATTGTTTCTAATTTATACTTAACATATTCAGACTCTTCTACTATATCTTTTAATGGATATGTTCCTGTTTTGTAGTATTCTAAGTATTCATTAGGTGATAACATTGCTAATTCAACTTGATATCTATCGTTATTATAATAATCAATATAATCATCAATTAAGAATTTTAATGAATCAAATTCCGTACAACATTTTACTTTAGTGTTTAGTTCATCTTTCATATGACCAAAAAAAGATTCTTGCGGAGCGTTATCCCAGCAATTTCCTCTACGTGACATTGATTGTCTAATACCTATTGTTTTTAATAAATCTATGAAGCGTAAACATGTATAATGTGCTCCCTGATCACTATGTAATAAGGCATCACTATGTATATTATCTTTATGATTTTTTAATAATGTTTGGATTGTTTCTAATACAAAATCCTCTTCTAGTGTGTTTGAAAGCTTATAAGATAATATTTGTTTCGTAAAAGCATCTTTAATAACAGATAAAAAAGCTTTTTTTCTTTCAGGACCATAGAAAAAATATGTTATATCAGTTAATAATACATATCCAGGACCATAAGCTTCAAATTGACGCTCTAATAGATTGTCAGCATAATTACTTGTTTTAAGTGCTTTTGCCATTCTTCTATAGGGATTAGCTTTTCTTATAGGACATACTAAATTATATTTTCTCATCAGACGTTGAATTTTTTTACGATTAAAATTAATTCCTATATGTAATAATCGCATTCTTATTCCACGACTACCTTTATTGTATCCTCTAAATTGGTATGCTTCTAAGATCTTCTTAAAATCTTCTTGATCCTTAAGTTCTTTTTTACGCATGTATGACTCGGAATTTCTTTTGTTTTTTAACCATGAATAATATCCACTTCTTGATACACCTGCAATATCACATAACATACATACACTTAATTTATTATTTTTTGTATTAAGTATTCTATCAATTAATTCGAACTTTTCTTTCGGTTTTTGGTTTTTGATGCTTCTAAGATTTGCTTTTTGTTGATAGATCTGATCCTTTTTAAAAAATCATTCTCCTGTTGGAGAATTTTATTCTTTTGTTTAAGCTTTTCAATAAGTTCTTCATTTGATAGTTCGCGTTCTTGAGGTCTTCCAGAATTACCTTTTCTAGTATCTGAAAATCCTGCTAATCTATCACTTTGTTGTTTTATACGTGAAGTGAAACTTCCAATTCTTTTTTCTCCTAAAACACCTGGTTTAAAACCATATTTAACAAATATCATTGATGGTGTCATTCCATTTTGATAGTCATTCCAAAATAGTTCTTTAAAGGATTCTTTATATGTTATAGCTTTATTAGAAACCTTTTTAACATGTGGATTATTTTTGAGTTCTAAAATTTGTTCATCAGTAAAATAATTAATTCCCATACACATTACCTCTTTATATCTATTATAGGGTATAAGAAAACCCTGTAAATAGGGAAACACTCTTTTTTTTAGTGTCCTATTTACAGGGTCCATTTTATACTGTATTATCTTTTCTTTTTACTTGACCTGTTGCACTGTCATATTCAAAGTAAGTATTGGCTTGTTTACCATCAGCACCAAACATTGCCACAAACACTTCGTTAGGT
>JAXJYR010000358.1:0-4292 GCA_036306885.1 Longicatena sp. | reverse complement strand
CTCCATCTTGTACAACGTAGTCTTTTCCTTCTAGACGTAATTTTCCCGCTTCTTTAATGGCAGCTTCACTTTCTAATTCATCCATATCTTCGTATGTATAGCATTCTGCACGAATAAATCCTCTTTCAAAATCAGAGTGGATAACTCCAGCACATTGAGGTGCTTTCATTCCTTTTTTAAATGTCCATGCATGACATTCAATTTCTCCTGCAGTAATGAATGTACATAAGTCTAAGATAGAGTAGGCACATTTAATTACTTGGTCTAATCCTGATTGGGCAATTCCTAATTCTTCTAAGAACGCATTTTTTTCTTCTTTATCTAAAGATGAAAGTTCTTCTTCAATTTTTGCACATACCGCTACAATTTGGTTATTTTCACTTTCGGCATGTTTTTTAACGATTTGGTAGTATTGGTTACTTTCAGGATCAACAATTTCATCATCGCTCATGTTCGCAATATAAATCATTGGTTTTAATGTTAATAATGAGAATGCTTTAATTAATGCAGCTTCTTCTTCATCCATTTCAACACTACGAGCAGCTAATCCTTCTTCTAATACTGCCTTGATACGTTTTAATACATTTACTTCTTTGATGGCATCTTTATCTTTGTTTGTCATTGCCTTACGTTCAATTTTAGATAGACGGTTATCTACTGTTTGTAAGTCAGCCATAATCAATTCTAAGTTGATGATTTCAATATCACGAAGTGGATCTACTGAACCTTCTACGTGCGTAATATCATCATCGTCAAAACAACGTACAACATGACAAATCGCATCACATAAACGAATGTTTGAAAGGAATTGGTTTCCTAAACCTTCTCCTTTACTTGCCCCTTTTACAAGTCCTGCGATGTCAGTAAATTCAAATGTTGTATAAATTGTTTTTCTAGTTTTAAATAGTTCTGCTAAACGATCAATTCTTTCATCTGGTACTTCTACTACCCCTACGTTTGGCGCAATTGTCGCAAATGGATAGTTTGCAGCTTCTACTTGTGATTTTGTAATTGCGTTAAATAATGTCGATTTCCCGACGTTTGGTAATCCAACAATTCCTGCTGTTAATGCCATATTTTTCTAATTCTCTCCTTCTCTTGGTGCACGTTCAATAATACGTTTACACTTTTTCTCAAATTCACTACGTGGAAACAAGACACTTGCCCCACATCCTTGACATTTAATTCGAATATCCGCACCCATACGAATAATTTTCCAGTATTTTGATTTACGACACGGATGTTCTTTTTTCATCTCGACAATATCATTCATGTCATAATCTTTTTCAATCATAGTTTTTCTCCTGTACGTTTTCCATATGCTTCTAATGTATTTTCCATCAACATGGCGATTGTCATAGGTCCAACTCCTTTTGGAACTGGTGTAATGTATGACACATGGTCAACTACATCATCAAAATCAACATCGCCACAAAGTTTACCATCGACACGATTAATTCCGACATCAATAATAGCTGCCCCTTCTTTTACCCATTCTTTGGTTACAAAACGAGGACGACCAATTGCCACGACTAAGACATCTGCACGACGACATACGGCTTCAATATCTTTAGTACGTGAATGTACATAAGTCACTGTCGCATTACGATTCAATAATAATTGTCCCATTGGTTTTCCCACAATATTACTACGTCCAATCACCACAGCTTCTTTCCCACTTAAATCAGATAATCCCATTTTATCTAACATCACCGTAATTCCTTTTGGGGTACATGGTAAGAATGTATCCTTATTTAACATCATTTTCCCAACATTGACAGGATGGAATCCATCCACATCTTTACTCGGATCAATTTTTTCTAAAATTGCGTCTTCATCTAAATGTTTTGGTAATGGTAATTGCACTAAAATACCATCTACATTGTCATCTTCATTTAATTGTTGAATTAATGCTTCTAATTCTGTTTGTGTTGTTTCTGCTGGTAGCTTGATTAAATCACTATCCATACCAACTTCTTTACATGCTTTTTCTTTTCCTGTTACATAAGAAAGAGATGCTGGATTATCCCCAACTAAAATCACAACTAACTTTGGTAATCTTTTACCTGCATTCGCTAATTGAGCTACTTTTTCTTTTAAATTCGCTTTTACTTCTTTAGCGATTTCACTTCCATAAATTACAGTTGCCATAAAATCCTCCTTACATTTCGTTTGAATCCAAAATAATTGTCACTGGACCATCATTGATTAAAGATACTTTCATATCAGCCCCAAAAATTCCTGTTTCTACATGAATCCCATACCCTCTTATACAATCATTAAAATATTCATATAAAGGGTTAGCGATGTCAGGTTTGGCTGCCTTTACAAAAGATGGTCTTCTCCCTTTCTTACAATCTGCATATAACGTAAATTGTGAGATGGAAAGAATCGCTCCATTTACATCTTGAATTCCTAAATTCATTTTATCATCGGCATCACTAAAAACCCGTAGTTCTGCCGTTTTCTTTGCAAGCTTTGCGACAATTTCTTGATTGTCTTCTTCACATATTCCTACTAGTGCCATATAACCTTGTTGGATTTGCCCATGCACATTTCCATCAATGGTTACACTAGCTTCTTTTACTCGTTGTAATACTACACGCATAGATTCACCTAGTATGTTAGAATTTCAATACCACTGTTTGTTACTAAAATGGTATGTTCCCATTGTGCTGATAGACTTCCATCTTTCGTATAGGCTGTCCATCCATTTTCTTCATCAATATATAAGTGGTAATCACCTAAGTTAATCATTGGTTCAATTGTAAAGACCATACCTGGTGCTAATACCATACCAGCACCTTTCATTCCCACGTGGCGTACACATGGATCTTCATGGAAAGCTTTCCCAATTCCATGTCCCGCAAAGTCAACTACGACACTACACCCATTGGCTTTGGCATGTTCATAAACGGCAGCCCCAATATCTCCAACTGTTCCCCAAGGACGTACTGCCTTGATACCAACTTCTAAACATTCTTTCGCTACACGTACTAGTTTTTCGGCTTCTTCACTGACTTCTCCAATCATAAACATTCTCGATGCATCAGAGAAGTATCCTTTATAAATTGTAGAGACATCGACATTGACAATATCTCCTTCTTTTAAAATAATATCTTCACTTGGAATCCCATGACATACTTCATTATTTAATGATGTACAACAGCTTTTTGGAAATCCTTCATAGTTTAATGGTGCTGGAATCGCACCTTGGGCGATGGTAAAATCATGTACCAGCTTATCAATTTCTGCAGTACTCATTCCTGCCTTAATATGCTTTGCCACATGATCTAAAACCGCAGTATTAATTTTAGCACTCTTCTTAATTCCCATAATATCTTTTTGATTTTTGATCAATTGACGAGGTGGAATTACTTTACGACGAGCTGCTAAATCAGCTAATTTCATATCAAAACGTTCATGACATTGTTTATATTTTTTTCCGCTACCGCACCAGCAGTTCGCATTTCGATTCATTGCCATAATAAACACCTTCTTTTCCTTGTATAAGTATATCATAAAATTGTCAAATTGCTAGAGTTTACAACAAAAAGGAAGACACGTTTCAATCCTCTCAAGCATAAAAAAAGATCCTTGTTGAGGGGCAAGGACCTTAAGAATAACCTGTGAATCGGAAATGTATTATTGGGATGGGGAAACGATCCACAGATTATTAGACAGTAGCTACCGTCAAAAATATTATACAAGGCTTATGTGAAAATACTGTGAATATTTTACTAATTTTTAAAAAATTTTACCAAAATTTTTATTTTATCCCACTTAAAAATGATACAATATAAGTAACGTGAGGTGTTATCTATGAATAAATTTTTTGGTCATCTAAAAACCATCAATAACCATAAGAAACTAGTTACGATTTTATTATTTCGTTGTGGCTTATATAAGCAAGGTATTCTTCATGATTTATCAAAATATCATCCTGTGGAATTTTTGGCTGGAGTAAAATATTACCAAGGTTATCGTTCCCCGATCAATGCCGAAAAGGAAATCAAAGGATACTCTTTGGGATGGCTCCATCATAAAGGAAAAAATAAACATCATTGGGAATATTGGTTAGATAATGCTGGTCCAAACGCTACGGATGCGATTCATGGAATTGTGGCTGTGGAAATGCCTAAAGAATATGTGGTAGAAATGGTATGTGATCGTATTGCGGCTAGTATAAATTATCAAAAGGAAAAATATACTGATGCCAGTGCCCTAGAATATTTACTAAACGGTAAAGACTTTGTCTTCATGCACCCTAAAACATTTGAGCTTACAGAATT
>JAXJYR010000357.1:0-2489 GCA_036306885.1 Longicatena sp. | reverse complement strand
TCTTAAAATAATATAAGCAATCAAAGCTCCAGAGAAGTTTAAAATAAAATCATCGATATCGCAAGAACCAGTTAAGGTTAGAAGCTGTAAGACTTCCACTAAAATGATAATGAAAGCTGTCCAAAACATAAAATGAAGGGGGTTTTTAAACTTTTTATAAAAAATCTTTAAGGCGAAGAAACTAAATGGCATAAAAATAATAAAGTTTCCTACAAGATTAGTAATCGCAATTTTATTTTCAATATAATCTAAATCAAAAATTAAAAGCATTCGTTTGATCGTTACAAAAGGAGTAAGGTTGGTACCATTTTCTATTTGTAAAGCTAAAGCACTACGATAATCACTATGCATAATTAAAGAAGGATCACGAGCAAAGTCACTTGATAAAAATAAAATATGAATCATAAAGAAAATATATACAAAGAATAAAAAGTAAAAAACAATACTTGCTTTCTTTATACCTTTTCGTTTAAATTTTCCAAATTGAATAAATAAGAGATATAAAATAAAACCTAGAATTAATATATATAAGAAAGATTGAAAGGATAATGGGGCAATAAATATCAATGTAAATAAAAGATATATGAAAAAAGCAGGAATAAAAGCATATAATAGATAATAACCGAATTTAAGTAAATGCATTTTGATCCTCCTTTCATACATTTCGATATCATATCGAAATAATGCAAAAAATGCAATAAAAAAGATGAAATATCATGAATAAAAAAAATTAGCATATACAAATGACAAATATGTAGTATAATTATACTGATATTTAATGTAGAGATAGGTGAAAATATGGAAACGAACGTAAAAAAAGCTAAATTACGCAAGTATACGTATACTTATGTGACATACAAAGATTTAGGAAATATGTTTTTATCTTTTGTGACAGACTTAGTGGTCATGTTACTTCCAATTGCGATATGGGATGCGGTGATGATTGGAATCTTTGGAAGTGTTCTATCAATCAGTGGTTTAAATATGGTGAATGGAATCACGTTTGTATTACTTGTTATATCAAGCTTATTATTAAATCCACTGATTAGTTCTTATACACGTGGAAAAACTTTAGGAATGAGTTTATATGGTTTTCAAGTAATGCATATTAGTGGTCGTCGTTGTAATATGCATGTGGTACGTTTACGTGAATTCTTAGGAAATTCTATTCCATTATGTATTGCGTTAGTTTTCAAACAACCATTATTAATAATTGGATATTATGCATTATGTGCTGCAGTATGTGTGATTGATAAGAAACATCGTGTTCCTTTTGATTTCTTACTACAAACATGTATGATGAAAATTGGTGGAAAAGGTGATGGTCAAGTAGAAGCTGAACCAAAATGTCCTTATGATTTCCATATTCATTCAAGCTTTAGTCGTAATGGTGAAAAAGGAATTGAAGAAATTTTAAAATATGCCAAAGAAAATGAAATGAAGTTAATTTCGATTACCGATGTCAATATTGTTCAACATAACTTTTTGGCTCATTCATTAGCAGAAAAATATGGAGTTCACTATTTGACTGGAATTGAAATGAAAGCAGTTGTGCAAGAATGTATTGTAAGTGTTTTAGGTTATGGATTCGATTATCGCAATGATAAATTTAAAGAGCTAGAAAATAAATGTATCATCGCCGAGAAAAATGCTAGTTTAATGCGTATTGATGCTTTCTCAAGTGTATTAGGTAAAAAAATCAATGCGGACGAAATTATGAAAACGCAACGTTTCCCAAAAGTAAGTGGAGAAACCATTGCGAAATATGTATTAGAGCATGAAGATTTTAAAGATTGCCCACTATTAGCGAAATATCGTGAGATGGATGAAGCATATGCATATAAAAAATTAGCATTAAACTATTTCTATGTACGAAAAAATGAAAAAGGTCATAGCATTAAAGGAAGCTGTTATGTGGAAGAAAAATACCCTCAATTACGAGATGTCGTACAATTGATTAAAGAAAGTAAAGGGGTATGTATCTTAGCAGATGCTTGTTCATTATATGAAGATGATGACTTATTGTTATATGAAGTGATTAAAGAAGGAATCGATGGATTAGAAATCTTCCGTCCTGATGTATTAAATCAAAATCTACAAAAAGAAGTATTAAAAATTGCGAAAGATAAAGGATTAATGGTTCTTTGTGGAAGTGACTTCTATAGTTCAGGAAAAGGTAGAGCAATTGGAGAGTGTGGTAAGATGACACCTCAAGATGAAGCTTATGTTGCGTCATTCTTTCGTATTAACGGCGAAAGTGTAAATCAAGAAACAAACGAATAATAAAAATCTCCTTGCGTAAAGGAGATTTTTTCTATATAATGGTATCGATATTTGCGAAGAATGGAAGAGTAGAGTAAGTAATACGCAAAGAGAGTGGATGGTTGGTGTAAATCCATCGTAAAGCTTATTTGAAGATGGCCCAGGAGCATTTTTTTTGAATCGTTAGAAAAAACGTAAGTCTTGCGTTAAAGACATGAGGTGTATCT
>JAXJYR010000356.1:0-11357 GCA_036306885.1 Longicatena sp. | reverse complement strand
TTATATAATTTAACAATTTCTGTTTGATTAAAAAACTATTGTCCATTTTCAAATTTACTAAGTCTAGAAATTGAACATCCAATTTGTTCAGATACTTCTTTTAGCGTCTTCTTTTGTTTTTTCTATGAATTTGAAATATCAGCCGTTTAGTACTATTTTCTTGTTTGTTTTCGCAAAAAATTTAAAAGGTAAACCTATTGAGATTTACCTTTTTTCTATTTAAATTAAAGGTGAAAATAAATTAAAAAATGCCATGATAAACTTTTTCCACAATGGAAGCTGTTCTATCATATCTAACGTGATTTCTTGGCTTTTTAATAAGGTATCTTCATAATCCTTTTTCATATCTAATATTTCTGGTACATCATAGAAACAAACTCCACATTCATAATGCAAGTAATAACTACGATAATCCATATTCACACTACCTACTACAGCTTTACAATCATCGCTAATAAATAATTTACCATGGACAAAGCCTGGTGTATATTCATATATTTTCACACCTGCTTCTAATAAATGACGATAGTTTGCTTGTGTTACTAAAAAGACGGTTTTCTTATCAGGAATATGAGGCACTAATATTCTGACATCTACTCCATTTTTTGCCGCTAATGTCAGTGCTAATTTCATTTCATGATCAATGATTAAATATGGTGTCATCGCATATAAATAAGTAGTCGCACTATTTATCATATTGATATGTGTATATTCCCCCACATTTTCCTCATCCGTTGGGGCATCGCTAAAGGGTTGAACATAACCTTTATGGGTGGTTGTTGGGGTCTTGGCTTGAAATCTTAAAATATCTCCATTGTCTTTTTCATCATAATTCCAAAACTGTAGAAACATTAAAGTCATACACCATACAGCTTCCCCTTCAATACGCACTGCGCAATCCTTCCAATGTCCATATTTTTCAATAGCATTGATATATTCATCCGCTAAGTTAATTCCACCAGTATAACCTATCACTCCATCAATCACCGCAATTTTACGATGATCGCGATGATTCATTTGAATCGCTAATTTTGGTTCTATCTTATTAAATACTTTTACTTTAATCCCGTATTGTTGTAATGTTTTTTGATAATGATTCGGTAATGTTGTAAAACATCCAACATCATCATATAAAACCCGTACATCAATACCTTCTTTTACCTTTTCTCTTAGAATCGATAGAATAGTATCCCACATTACACCTGGTTCAATAATGAAATATTCTAAAAAGATATAATGCTTGGCTTGTCTTAAATCATCACATAATGCTTTAAACTTCGATTCTCCAATCGGATAAAAGGTACTACCACCATTACGGTAGATTGGAAAACCAGCATTGTTCCATAAATAATTTGCTTGTTTATATGCATTTTTATCTTTTTGTTGGAGTTCATTTAAAATTTCTTCATCTTGATGAATTACTTCTCTAAACTCACAAAAAGCTTCACGATCTCTTATTCTTAATTCCTTAGGTACCTTTTGACCGCCAAACAATAAGTAGACAAATCCTCCTAAGATGGGAACACTCATAATTAAGATAATCCAAGTCATTTTATAACTTGGATTATCATTAGAATTATAAATATATAAACTTACTACAAAGCTTAGTAATAATAAGAGAAAGTTAATTACCACAAAATATTCACTTAAGATAAATAATGTAGTAAATAGAAATAACAATTGAACCAAAATTAATATACCAATAATAAAGATTTTATGCTTTAAAATAGAAATTAATTTACGAATCACTATAACACTTCCTTTTATTTGATGATTCTATTTTTTACGAATCGCAATACGTGATTTTAAGAATCCTAACACCATTTCTTGAACTTCTTGAACACGTTGTTCATCCACCACATTATCTTTGCCTGTACCTGTTCCCTGTACAATTAATCCTTCTTCTTCATCTAAATCTCCACACGCAATGATAATAGCTCTTTTAAAGAAGAACATAACCGAATATGCTTGCATTTCTTCTGTTAGTTTCATTAATGGTAATTCTTTATGTTCAGGATGATATTTTAAAATTTCTTGTGCACGTTTACGGTTGGCTGGATTATATCCAATCACTAAATCTTTTCCTGTCGCAATACAATTTAAGAAAATCACTTCTACGCTTTTATGCCATTCTTCTTCAATAATTTTAGAAGCACTATCAGCCCCTAAATAGTTTCCACGATTGGCATCTAAGAATAAGAATCCTACTTCTCTTTTTTCATCTTTATTTAATTGTTTCGCCATTTCAATCGCACTTACAATACTTACAGAGTTTCTTGTGTAATTCGTTTTATTTCCAAATCCCTGTAGTAACATATATGCCATTAATAATACAAATAAGAAAACTCCTGTACTTGCATAGTTGGCATATGCAGTTCCTTTTAAATGTTCACCAAAGACTGTCAATAATAGTAATACCACAAGATATGCAATCATAATCGGTGCATAAGTTGGTAATGTATTTTTCTTATTTGATGTCGTTCCATCTAATGGTAAGTATTTGGTACGATACCAAAACTTACGCTCTGGTGTATCAAAGGGAACGGCGATGATTGTCTTAACATTCGCAGTATCTCCAAAGAAATAGTTCGTACAATGTGATAAACCTTTTCTTTTCTTCATGATTTCACATGTATATCCTACTTCTTGCATATCCTGCATTAATTGCTTGGCTGCTTTTTTCTTTTGTCCAATCGTAAAACGTTTACCATATGTTTTACAATATAATTCTTTTAATTGTTGATCCATGTATCTTCACCTCTAAAAATCTATTATGACTATTATATCAATACTTTTAAAAGTTTAAAAGTATATTTAATAATTCGATGATTTCACACATTTGAATGCAGATATTTGCCATTATGATTCTTAAAAAATTAATAAGATAATCAAGTTGACAAACAATTTTTTCTTAGATATCCTATTTGCAAAGGAAAAATATATTGTATACAATAACTCTATAACAATACATTTAATTAACTCAAAATATTTATGAATCAATATAATTAATTATTAAATTGCACTGTATACAGGATATTTTTTTAAATGTCAAGTCTTGAAATGATTATTTTTTTAAATTTGTTGAACTTTTATTTATTGAAAGGGGTGATGCCTAATGATTGTAAGAAAAAAGTATAATATGATTGCCGTCATATTATACTTCCAAGGAAAGTATGTTAAATTACCTACATATGCTTTCCTTAAGAGTATAACATACTTTCCTTAATTTAAAATTCAAAATTTTAAATTAAGGAGTGAAAAATATGCTTTTAAACACAAAAAAATACAGTTTTTATATTGACTTTTCATTTTTCTTTAGTTTAAATCTCAAAAAATCTAATGTATTTGCAAAAAAAATTCATTTTGTCAAGTACAGATACCATCAAAATAACAATATAATAACTCTTTTTTCTATGAACTTAAAAAACAAAAAATATACTTACTTAACAAAAAACAGTGTTTTGATTTTCGATTCATTTGACAAACAACTTCAAAATAAAGTTGAAGGAGGTTATTAAATGGGTAGATATATAAATACTAAACTCGGTTATGCAAACCAAAATGTTCAATTATCTTTTACACAATTCAGTTATGATTCATCAATTGAAAAATTAGAATCTATCTTAAACAGCTTCATTCCAGAAAAAGATGAATTATATACTCAATTATTTAACAGTAACACTTCATCTATTACCACTTCACTTGATAACAAAAAAACACAAGAAAAAAATTTAACTAAACTCTCAGAGCACTCTGACACACTTAAAGAATTCTGTCCTCTTAAGGTACCAAAAACACATAATATTAAAGCAGAATATAAAAGAGCTGGATATTACATGCTTTCATTCAGATGGAAACGAGGAGAATATGAGTATAATGCAAGATGGCATACTAGAACTCCTAATGCCCCTAAAGAACAAGAAAACACATGGGTGATAGAAAGAACTTTAAAAGGAATTGGTTTTGGTAAAAATAAACGTCCAAAACAGAAACATTATTTATGTGGAAAAAAATGGGTTTGCGAGCATGATTGGAAAACAGCTATTGATGCAAGAAAAAAAGGAACAATTACAAAAAAACAAGATAAAATGCTAAAAGCTGGTCACATACCAGATACATCTGGATTTAAAATCAACGAATAAAAGGAGATAGAAAATATGATTAACTCGAATAAATTTATAAAAGATTTCCAAAATATTTTAAAAGACTATACAATCGGTTATGAAGACGAACCTGAAATTATTCTTTTTAGACCTGATAATTCTACTTCTATACATTTATGGGATGGATATTTTACATTTATTATGAATGCTATCAATGCAACGAAAATAGAATGGACTGGATTTACCAAAGACTATCATGAATTAGTACGTTCTTTTGATCAAAAAGGAATTTACACTATTTCACATAATAAACTAAAAGAATATATTAAGGATTGGACACAATATTATCATTGCAAATTTAACAGCGAAGAAACCAGAGAAGTTTATCTAATGATTTTAGCTTTTCTTATGAAAGCTCATGATGACCAACAAAACATCGTTGTACAATATATCCGATAATTAGCGTTAAACTATTATTTAGTATAATATAGTTGCCGCTATATTATACATCTTAGGAAAGTATGTTAAATTACCTACATAAACTTTCCCAAAAATTTTCACATACTTTCCTTATTTATTATTTAAGGAGACTAAATATGAAGAATTTAAAAAAACACAAATTAACAGAAAAACTATGTGCTAATAATTTATCTTACAAAAATATGACAACACTTTCTAATAAACACAACTTTTCAAATCTAAAATGTAACTTAAACAACTTGCCTGATTATTTAGCATTATATTCAAAACCAAATAGTTATCAAAAAACACCAAAAACTTGCGTATCTTTTTTTGAATATGACTCCTCTTTTGATGGGCCTAACGGTTTGTGGAATACAATGCTTTATTCGAATGATAAACAATTAAAGCAATTAAAAGATCGATTTAAACATATCAAATATTGTTGCACCCCTGATTACAGTATTGGTGGTGATTTTCCTTTAAGTGAAGTTATTTATCGGTACGATAAAGCAAGAACAATTTCTGTATGGCTCCACATGGAGTTTGGAATAGAAGTGATTCCTGTTTTATCCTATGGTTGTGAAAGCCATTTCCCTTTAATGATTGAAGGATTAGAAAATTGTTCTACAATCGCAATTAGCACCAAGCAAGCAATGAAATCAAAAAATTCATCTGAATATTTACTCTTAATAAAAGCAATCAAATATGCAGTTGATCATTTAAACATAAAAAACATAGTAGTATATAATGTTTGTGCAAATATTGATTTTGTTAAAGATACTTTTGCTTATGCTACACAAAAAGGTATTAATGTTATATATCCTAATAACGAACTGTTTCAAAGAAATTCTAAAAGAAGTTTATCAAAAACATAATATAACTTAGTAAAATTAACAAAACATAATCTTCTTAATAAAACTACAACATATAAATAACAAATATTGATTTAATAATCATTTATATGAACAACTACCATATTAAATCGAATATTTAAACCCTTTTGTTTTTTTCATTCTTTTTTCTGAAAACTATGTAAAAAGGTTGTATTTTCATAGTGATAGTGATAGAATACAAATACTCAGATAGAGGCGCGGAAACGACAAGCTTCATTGGAGCCGGCGGGCGTTCGACAATGATTCTTAGCAATTTCGCCGAACTGCTGGTTTTGGCGAGAATCAGTGGTGGGTCTATAGAGAATATCTATAGAACTGTCTACGCAAGTAGGTGTGCTATCTTATTGATGACTGTTTTTATACATAAGTCAGTAAGATTGTACTTACTGACTTATTTTATTTAAAGAGGTGAAAAAGATGAACCAAAATAATATGTTATATATTGGAGGAATGAGTGTTGAGGACATCGCCCAACAATTTCAAACTCCTTTATATGTATATGATGAAAACAAATTAACAGACAAAATGGATGCGTTCGTAAACTTGTTTAAAAGTAATCAATTTGATTGTGAAGTCTTATATGCATCAAAAGCCTTTAGCTGTAAAGCTGTCTTAGAATTAGCTCACAAACATGGTATGTGTTTAGATGTTGTCAGTGGCGGTGAATTATATACAGCGAAAGCTGCGAACTTCCCAATGGAACGTGTTTATTTCCACGGAAATAATAAATCAATCACTGAAATTAAAATGGCATTTGCCTATGGAATTGGATGTATTATCGTTGATAACATCATGGAAGCTTATCAAGTAGCTGAAATTGCGAAAACATACAACAAACCAATGAAAACTATGTTGCGTGTAAATCCAGGTGTAGAAGCACACACTCATGAATACATCGTAACGGCTCATGTTGATTCTAAATTTGGAATTAGTATTAATCGAATGGATGAAATATGGGAAGTAGTATCTACATTAAATGCTGTCGATAACATTGAATTCATTGGATTCCATGCTCATATTGGATCACAAATCTTCGATGCCCAAGCATTTAAGGCAGAAATTGAAACAATGTGTCAATTTATTTCAAACTTCGAACAAGCCTATGGATATCGCGCCAGTGCTTTAGATTTAGGTGGTGGTTTTGCCGCTTACTATACAAGTGAAGATGCCCCTATTCCATTACCAGAAGTTTGTAAGATGATTATTGACACTTGTACAAATGAGTTCAAGCGTTATAACCTAGGAATTCAAAAAGTAATGATTGAACCAGGTAGAAGTATTGTCGCAGAAGCAGGTTCTTCTTTATATCGAGTTGGTTTCTTAAAACAAACCCAATCTAAAAATTATTTATTTGTTGATGGTGGTATGGCTGATAACATTCGTCCAGCTTTATATCAAGCGAAATACAATGCTTACATCTCCAATAAAATGAATGCTGAAAAAGATACGATTTATACCATTGCTGGAAAATGTTGTGAATCTGGAGATATTTTAATCAAAGATATCGCTTTACCAAAAGCTGAGCCTAATGATTTACTTGTAATGTATACAACAGGTGCTTATGGATTCTCAATGGCCAGTGGATATAACCGATTACTTCGTCCTGCGGTAGTCTTTGTGAAGGATGGAAAAGGACGTATTGCGGTAAGACGTGAATCATATGACGATTTAATCGCATTAGATTGTGGGGAGAATGTTTAATGAATATTGTAGAAAAATATGGTGGTTCTAGTGTTGCGACAATTGAAAAAATTCAAGCGATCGCAAAACACGTAAAAGAAATGAAGGATGCTGGTCATAATATTGTCCTTGTCGCAAGTGCAATGGGAAAAATGACCAACAAATTAATTGATATGGCTAGACAAGTTGGTGGTGAAGATAACCTTCGTGAATTAGATATGTTACTAGCTACTGGGGAAATGCGCAGTGTTTCATTACTTGCAATGGCCATTCAAGCACTAGGTATCGATGCTATTTCAATGACGGGATTTCAAGCTGGATTTTTAACAAGTGAAACACATTCACATGCCCGTATTTTAAAAATTGATGCCGATAAAATTAAAGCGCATTTAGCAGAAGGAAAAGTTGTAGTTGTCGCAGGTTTTCAAGGAATGGATGAACATGGTGACATTACCACATTAGGACGTGGTGGTTCTGATACAACCGCAGTGGCATTAGCTGCCGTTCTTGGATATGATTGTCACATTTATACGGATGTTTATGGGGTCTATACTTGTGATCCACGTCGTTATCCAAAAGCCAAACGTTTAAAAGAAATTTCTTATGCCGAAATGATGCAAATGGCATGCTTAGGTTCAGGAGTATTAGAAACACGTAGTGTTGAATTAGCAAGTAAATACAACGTAAGATTATACTTAGGACAAGCTTTAGAACCAGATATGAATAAGGGGACATTTATTATGCAACATACAAAACAATTAGAAGATATGCCAATTACTGGTATCTCTGTCAAAGAAGACTATGCGATTCTACGTGTACAAGATTTACCAAATGATGGAAAATTCTTATCACAATTATTCGATATGATTTCTGCTTTAGATATTAACCTAGATACCATTTCTCAACAATTAAACTCTGATGGTAGTGTAAGTTTCTCATTATACTGTACGAAGAAACAATCTGATATTATCTTAGCAAATATCGATAGCTTAAAATCATCTTATCCAATTTCACGTTTACTTGGATTCGTTAAATTATCAGTCATTGGATTAGGTATTTCTACTCACAGTGGAATTGCCGCAAAAGTATTAAACACATTATCACAAAACAATATTCGTTATTATATGATTACATCAAGTGAAATTTCGATTTCATTGACAATCGAAGAAAGTGATATGAACAAAGCAATTGAGGTATTAGGAGATGCCTTCAATCTATAATTAAGGGAGGATTTACATATGCAATTCAATCTAAAAGGATCAATTGTAGCTTTAGTTACACCATTCCACGAAGATGGAAGTGTAAACTATGAAGCTTTAGAAGATTTATTAAACTGGCACGTTGAAAACAAAACAGATGGTATCTTAGTGTTAGGTACAACAGGGGAAAGTTCTACGATGACTCATGAAGAAGATGATGCGGTCGTAGAATTCACAATGAAAGTAATCAACAAACGTTTACCAGTTATTGTTGGTTCTGGTTCTAACTGTACGGAAACAGCAATTGAAAAAAGTGTGAAATATGCCAATATGGGTGCCGATGCTTTATTATTAATTTCACCATACTACAACAAAGCAAACTCTCAAGGTATGATTCGTCACTTTACTGCAGTGGCTGATGCAGTAGATTGTCCAATCATTTTATATAATGTTCCAGGACGTACTGGATGTAGCATTAGTGAAGAAGCAATTAAAGAATTATGTAAACATCCAAAAATTTGTGGTATCAAAGAAGCAAGTGGAAACATTTCTTATGCTGCCAACATCGCTCGTTATGTAAGTGATGACTTCGTAATGTATTCTGGAAATGATGATATGATCGTGCCAATGATGTCACTAGGTGCAAGTGGAGTCATTAGTGTACTTGCGAACTGTTTACCAAAAGAAACACATGATATGGTAGCTGCTTACTTAGAAGGAAATACCAAAGAAGCATTAGATATTCAATTAAAATACTTAGACTTCATTCATGCATTATTTATTGAAGTTAACCCAATTCCAGTCAAAGAAGCATTAAACTTAATGGGTAAAAATGCTGGTGGATATCGTTTACCATTATGTGAAATGAGTGAAAGTAACCAAGCAAAACTAAAAGCAACAATGGAGGCGATTGGTTTATGCTAAACATTATGGTTGTCGGAGTTGGGAAAATGGGTACCCTTTTAATGCAAAACATTGAACAAAGTGATGATTTAGCATTAGGAGCTGTCTTTGATGGATTTACAACACCTGACTTAACAAATGTGAAAGACATTCATGCAATTGTCGATTTCTCACATCCAAATAACTTAGCTTGGATTGCCCCATATGTAAAAGAACATCATGTTCCTTATATTTGTGGAACTACTGGTCATAGCGATGAACAAAAAGCAATCATCGAATCATTAAGTGCATATGCACCAATTGTCTTCCAATATAACTTCTCTTTAGGAATTGCGGTATTCCAAGAAGTATTAAAAATGATTACCCCAATGTTAAAAGAAAACTTTGATATTGAAGTGATTGAAACACACCACAATCAAAAACAAGATGCTCCAAGTGGAACTGCGAAAATGTTAGTGGCGGCAATGAATCCAGATGGTGAATATGAAGAAGTTCATGGTCGTAATGGATTTGTTGGTAAACGTGGTAAAGAAATTGGAATTCATGCGATTCGTGGAGGTAGCGTAGCTGGAGAACATACGGTATGCTTCTTAGGTGCTGATGAAGCAATTGAAATCAAACATAGCGCTACAAGTAAACAAATCTTTATTACAGGTGCATTACGTGCTGTACGCTTTGTCCAAAACCAACCATATGGAAGCTATACGATGAAAGATATTTTATTCAACAAATAAAAAATTAAGGTCATATCCAACTGGGTATGACCTTTTTTATGACTTTCTTTTATTTATATCAAATAAAACCAGTTCATACTGTGCTATATTATACAAAACATTTACAATGACTTATTGTCCATTTTTCCAATATTTTTTTACTAAATCGTTATGTAGTTTCGAAAGAACCTCATCAGGATCTTTTTCTTTCAAAACTAAATCTCTAATTTCTAAAAATTTTTCAACATTTTTGTTTTCACTACCTTTTTCAATATTTTCGTTTTCGCTATCTTTTTCATCATATAACAAATCAACAATATCTTGAATATATTTAGAATTATATAACTGAATTAACTCAAATATATCCTTTACATTTTTTGAATGATTTTGATATATAGATTCTATACAAAATGTCTTTATACTGTTATTTATTTTTTCCTTCTTTATTTCATCCCCCGCCTTATTTTTTATTACTATTTTTGCTTTCTGCTTACCTTCAACAATATCAAGAAAAAAATTACTATCATCTATATCAAATACCGCATCATCTTCAAACCCCTCAACATACGGATATAAATGTTTATTCTCATAAAAATTTTTTTCATGCTTTAAACGTGAGTTACATATATGACACGACGGCACAAAATTAAATAAGGATAAAGCCAAATAAGGATAATGTTCTTGAACAAAAAAATGATCTAAATCTGCAGAATTTTTTTCATCAACATCTTTTACATAACTTGATATAAACTGTCTACCACAATATGGGCAAACATTAATTCCAATAGCATTTAATATTTTATCTCTAAATCCATTCCTATAAATGTATTTTCTATAATCAAAAATCCGTTTTAAGACATCGCAATCATTAAACAATATAAATTGAGGATCTTCTTTTTGTATTTTTAAAACATCTTCTATTATTGATTCAAGCTGATCACGATAATTTAAGTTGGAATTATCTTCACATATTAATATTTTAGTTAAATTATTTACAATCCATTCCCTTAACTCAATGTTTTCCAATTTTTTAATCAAACTTATCAAAGGTGCATCACTACCTATATTAAAAAACTCAATTTCATCTACAATTTTTTTATTTTCAAGAAGATTGTATTCTTCACTAAATCTATTAGATAAGAATTGTTTTCTGAATTCCTTTTTTGTTAACCCTTTATAATCGTCTACATCAATCTCAAACACTTGTTTATTTAACAAATCTTCATTTCCTAATATCTCTAGTATTTTTTCTTGTGTCACATCTCCTTTAACTCTATATAACTCATCACATAACTCATAAAAGATTAAATCATATTCTT
Organism: Longicatena sp.; assembly: GCA_036306885.1. Taxonomy (GTDB): domain Bacteria; phylum Bacillota_I; class Bacilli_A; order Erysipelotrichales; family Erysipelotrichaceae; genus JAXJYR01. Next base: position 85 of record JAXJYR010000356.1, on the reverse strand, counting down.
TACAATATTCCGTATAGATTTTATCTGTGGTTTTTTCGAAATAAACAATTGAAGCTATATGGTCTATAATATAATTTTTTAATTT
>JAXJYR010000355.1:0-2285 GCA_036306885.1 Longicatena sp. | reverse complement strand
CAAACAATGAAAGATTTATTAAACAACTTCTATGAGCTATTTCCAATGGCTCAAAATAACTTTATAAAAATGTTATATAATCAATCGCAATTAGAATTATGGCAACCTGAAACTAAACCAGCTGAAAAGCCTAAGAAAAATCCAATTGAACAATTATATACCGAAGAACAGTTAACACTAGTAAAAAAAGGTAAACATTATTTTATTGTATATGTACCTGATGAATATCAATTACAAAGAAGACATATGCAAATTTCTGAAGAGGATGCTCAAAAAATCATTGCCAAAGAAGTGTCAATGAAAGATATCTTTTTAATGTACCAACAAAAAGAACAGATGTAAAAAAGAACTATGCTCGCATCGTTTCTATGCGACATAGTTCTTTTTATCATTATGCTTCTAATGTTTTGCGAATGGCTTTAATAAAGTCTTCACTATTTACGACAGTGACATTTTCTAATGAAGTAATTAACGCAAGATCTTTGGTCATGGTACCTGCTTCAATGGTATCAATTGTTGCTTTTTCTAGTTTATCGGCAAATTCCATTAAGGCACTATTTCCATCAAGCTCTCCACGTTTTCTTAATGCCCCACTCCATGCGAAAATTGTCGCGACAGAGTTAGTTGAAGTTTCTTCTCCTTTTAAGTGTTTGTAGTAATGACGTTGTACCGTACCATGAGCTGCCTCATATTCATATACACCATCTGGAGATACTAAAACACTAGTCATCATCGCAAGAGAACCAAAGGCAGAAGAAACCATATCACTCATCACATCTCCATCATAGTTTTTACATGCCCAAATATATCCACCTTCTGATTTCATTACACGTGCGACTGCATCATCGATTAAAGTATAGAAGTAAGTAATACCAGCATCTTTAAATTTTGCAGCATATTCGGCATCATAAATTTCTTGGAATAAATCTTTAAAAGTATGGTCATATTTTTTTGAAATTGTATCTTTGGTTGCGAACCATAAATCTTGTTTGGTATCTAATGCATAGTTAAAACAACTTCTTGCAAAGCTTGCAATCGAACCATTGATATTATGCATACCTTGTACAATTCCCGCTTCTTTAAATGAATGAACTAATTCTCTTACTTCACTTCCATCTTCTGCAGTATATACAAGTTCTACTTTACCAGCACCAGGTACTTTTAACTCTACCCCTTTATATACATCACCATAGGCATGACGGGCGATGGTAATTGGTTTTTTCCAATTTTTCACGCAAGGTTCAATTCCTTTGACAATGATTGGCGCACGAAATACAGTACCATCTAAAATTGCACGAATCGTACCATTTGGACTCTTCCACATTTGTTTTAAATCGTATTCACTCATACGTGCAGCATTTGGTGTAATAGTAGCACATTTTACCGCAACACCATATTTTTTAGTTGCATATGCACTATCAAATGTTACCTGATCATCGGTTTCATTACGATGTTGTAGCCCTAAATCATAATATTCTGTTTTTAAATCAATAAATGGTAATAACAATTCATCTTTAATCATTTTCCATAAGATTCTTGTCATCTCATCTCCATCCATTTCCACAAGTGGAGTAGTCATTTTAATTTTATCCATCCTAAATCTTCCTTTCTTTTATGTTATGAATAACTTTTCATAATAAATGTAAATTATGATAAACATTGAAAACTATTTTCATGAGTTATTATACACTATCTAAACATATATTTCTATGCTTTTTTTTACTAAACAATAAAAAATATCGTAATAATAAAAAGTAGATGTTTTAAATAAGTAAAACACCTACTTTTTTCATTAGTATTTTTGTATTTCAACTTGAACTATATCGGAAATAATGACTTCACCTAAGCTATCTGTCACAATACAGCGGAACTGATATAAATCTTCAATATGTTCATTAACGATGGTAAACGTAATAAATTTCGAATTAGCTCCATTTACTATTTCTTCAGTACAATTTGTCCATGGTATACCTTTATGACAATATTGCCATTGATAGGAATAAGGCTCAACACCACCACATATATCAAGTCCATTTGTAACTTGATCACCAATTCTTCCAATTACATTAACTGGTTGAGCTTCAATACGAAGAGGATCATCTATTTGGATAATTTCAAAAGGATCTGAATGAATAATTTGGCCATTTGCATCTTTTACTTCAATACAAAATGAATAAGCTTTTGCAAAAATTTCACTATCTACAAAAAAAGCAAACTCAACATTATCACCTAATTTTAATAGTTCAGCATCTTTTTGTTTCCATCCACTATCAGCAGTATAAAGT
>JAXJYR010000354.1:0-2270 GCA_036306885.1 Longicatena sp. | reverse complement strand
CATAAAGCACCCACTAATCCTAGTGGTGTCATTAAAATTACACCAAATAAAATATACGATAAATTACTTACAGTAGACCAAGCCAAACGACGTTTAATATGGGTTTCTTTAATCGCTCTACTACATCCATAAACAATCGTAAAAATAATGAAACACATCAATGCTGTTTGTGCCCATGTCCCTTTTATAAGTTCAGGACCAAAACAATAATAAGTTACACGAATACAAGCAAAGGCCCCTGCTTTTACAACCGCAACCGCATGTAATAATGCCGTAACTGGAGTAGGAGCTACCCCTGCAGTTGGTAACCATTCACAAAATGGGAACATCGCTGTTTTTACAGAGAAACCACTAAAGCATAAGAAGAAAATTAATATGAATAAATCTTTTTTATCCGCTAAAGTGGCTAAATTTAAAACACCACCAAGTGTAAAGTTCGCACTTTCTCCATATACTAGAATAAAAACTACCCCAATAAACGCAAACGCGGCACCACCTAATGAATAGTATAAATATTTACGAGATGCATGAATCGCTTCACGCGATAAACTATGAACAATTAAAGGTAAAGTCACCATGGTTAATAGCTCATAGAAAATATACATCGATAAAATATCTTTAGATAAAGCAATTCCTAAAGATACCCCAAAGGTAATGGTATAGAACATAAAGAATGTAGATTGATGTTTTTCATGTTCCATATATTCAAATGCATATAAGGTAGCAAATGGCCATAATAATGAACAAATACCTACAAATACACTTCCTACACCATCTAATTTAAAACTTATACTTAAATAATCAGTAAAGTTGAATAATGTAAAACCAGTAGTCGGTTGATTCAATAACATTAAAATCGCTAGAATAGATGTTACGAGCACAATACCTTCTACATAGAACATTTTCGCTTTCTTTGTTTTTAAAGGAACAAATGGAATTGTTAATCCAAAGACGATTGGTAAAAAAACCAATATTGGCATAATTAGTTCACTCATCACATTTCCCCCTTCCTAAAATAAACTATTAGCAATAGTGCTAATATATTCAATTAAACCATTTGGTAAGATCCCCAAACATAATGTTAATCCCGCTAATATCATTAATGGAATCCACATCGCCTTTGGTTCTTTACCATAAGTTTTAATTTCACTACCTTCTTTAGGAAAGAAACCATTCACCACAATTTCTAATAAGTATCCAGCAGTTAATAAGGCACTCACTAATAAAATAGCTGGACCTACATAACGTAGCACTCCAATATCAGATTGTAGTGCCCCAAGTGCTAAATACCATTTACTGATAAATCCACTTGTTGGTGGAATACCAATCAATCCTAAAGATGCAAAGGTAAAACACCACAAAGTAATTGGCATCGCTTTACCAATCCCTTGTAATTCACTTACTCTTGTAATATGACATTTAAAAATAAAGATCCCTGCTGTTAAGAATAGCGCACATTTAATAAATGCATGGAATACAGTATGTAATAAAGCACCTTCAAAACCAGTTGTGGTTAAAACCGCTAAACCAAATAATACATAAGAAACTTGTGATACTGAAGAATATGCTAAACGTTTCTTAAAGATTGGTTCTCTAAAGGCCAGTAAACTCCCCATAAATACTGTCAATAAACTCAATATCATCCAAGCATATTGTACCCAAGTATCAGCAATCAAAGCTGGACCAGCAATATAGAACACCACACGAATAATTGCTAATACACCACATTTAACAATAATACTTGATAATACGGCACTTGCTGGCGATGGCGCAACTGGATGGGCACTAGGTAACCAAGCATGTAATGGAAACATACCAGCTTTTGCACCAAAACCAATTAACATACACATGATCGCAACTAATATCATCGTAATATTACCATCAAATCCATTCATTACTCCACCAGCTGTAAATGTTAAGCTTGGAGCATATTGGTATAATACAAAGATACCAAATAACCCTAAATAAGCACCACACATAGAATAGAATAAGTATTTCAATGAAGCCATTTTAGATTCATGCGTACCATTGTGTAAGACAAAAGGCATACTTGTTAAAGTCATAAATTCATAAAATAAATATAACGTTACTAAGTTCCCAGCAAAATCCAACCCAACTAGTACTCCATATACAATCAAATAGAACCCAAAGAATCTTTTTTCTTCATGTTCGTGTTTCATATATACACAAGAATAAATACCTACTAAGACAAAGACAATGCTAATAAATGATACAAATAATAAGCTTAATGAATCCACCGCAAAATAAAT
>JAXJYR010000353.1:0-6543 GCA_036306885.1 Longicatena sp. | reverse complement strand
GTGTAGCTTACTTCATTAGAGAAGTCTGTATATACTTTGGTATCATTTGATAAGTTAAATGCTCTTACTTTATATGTATATGTACTTCCTGCTTTTAATGATGTACTTGTTACACTTGTATTAGTTGTACGTTTTACTTGGCGATATGCGCCACCATCTTTAGCACGATATACTTCATAGTATTTCATACATGGCACTTTATCCCAAGCTAATGTCACTGATGTTCCATTTTCTTCTGTAATCGTAAGCGTTGGATTTACTTTTCCAATGATTCCGACAACTTCATTTGAACCATTTGTCATCACACGATCAACTGAATCATAACGTGCTGCCTTCACTTGGTAAGTATAAGTTCCTTCTGCCATATCTTTAGAAGTATAAGTTGTAGCATCTTTACCTAGTGTTAATACTTTTTTCCATTCGCTCGTCTTTGCCTTACGATAGATAATGTAACGTGTTGCACCTTCAACACTAGTCCAAGTTAAATCAAACTTAGTTGAACCATTGCCAGTAAGTGTTAATTCCACTTCACCTACTAACATTGGCGTAGCACTAACTGTTTCTGAATATTCACTGTTGTCTGCTTTGACACGGTAAGTATATGCTTTACCTGTTTTTACACCAACATGTGTATAAGCTGGTTCTGTAGTAGTAGCTACTTCCATCCATTCACCATCACTAGTCAAACGTTCTACAACATAGCTTGTCGCATCTTGATATGCATCCCAAGTTAAAGTGATTGTTTTGTAGTTGGTTGCAGTAGCACTTAAATTTGTAACTTGTACAATTTGTGATTGTAAAGCTTGATAAGCGTTACTTAAATCATCAGTTGCTACTTTTACTTCATTTTCTGTAGCATACCCTTTACTATTTACTGCTATCGCTGTTTCAAATGCTTCTTTAAAGGTTTCAAAACTTGCTGGTTTATACATATTTTCACTATTATTGGCATCATAAATCATTTGTGTTAAATCAATCATCGCTTGTAACTCTGATTTATCGATTGTATGTAGTTTACCGTATGCTTCTAATTCACCTACTTTAATACCAACTCGCATACCATCAGCTTCTTCTACGTCTTTTAATTGTACCTTAATGTAACGGGCAATATGATTCGTACGATATGTATCTTCTGTAACATTAGGCGGAGTTGTTGTCATTTTGGAACCTACAAAATCCCATTCTACACTATCCACACTTGTATAAACTTCATATTTATGCCAATAATTTCCTGTTTTGAAAGTTAAAATAATTTCTTTTAAGTCATAATAATTTTCTAAATCGACAATTGCCCAACCTTCTGTAATCGTTGATTCATATGGTTTACCTGTTATACTTAGACGTCCTGCATCCCAACTTTCCGTTAGCACACCATTCGTAAGTCTAGCACTATTTCCCGAAGGATCATTATGTGCTGTAACAGGTTTGTTTATCGCAATATTTTCATATTCTGATAATGTTAATTGTTTCATTGCATCATATAATGTCCAATATAAACTATTCACTTCATCAGGTGCTGCTTCTGTATCTACACCTTCTTGGGCAGCTTTTAATGCTTCTTTAAAAGTATTTACTTCTGATTCAGAGCCAATGTATTTTAATGTACTTGCACTATCTACATATGTTTCTAATTGTGCTAATGTTGGAAGCATACGTTCTCCATAAGCACGTACTTCTTTCAGATTCATACTATCTAAAGATGTGTCTACTTTAATATAACGATATGTATCATCGCAACCTTTATATACATAAGTATTTGTTTCATCACTAGCTTGCCCATTTAATAATTTCCACTCTTGCATATCATTTGATACATATACTTGTACATCTGATGGCGATGTATCATCACCAAATACCACTTGTACAGATGAGAAATTGAATTGTGCAATTAAATCCACCACAGCACTGCAATCTTCATCTTTATCCACAATTAATGCTGTTTTTTTATCACCATCGCACACCGTTTTTGCATCATATGTATCTTTATTGGTTGCATTTGCCATACCGTTTAATGCTAAGTTTCCAACATTTGGATCTAATCCATCACTTAATGCACATTCTGATAACACACGTGTAGAAATTGCTTGAATTTCTTCTGGTGAATCTTTTGCGTCTCTTAAGTAATCTTGATCAGACATAACCCACTTCCAATATACTGGGAAATAATCATTTAACGATAAGTTATTTAATGCAGTACCATCTTTTAGATTTGCTTCTACGCGATCTAAATATTCAATCCAGTTCGCAGCATAAATATCATTAAAGATTCCTTCATAGTTTCTCCAACCATAATCTTTTAATAATCTAAATCCAGCATAAGAACCCCAAGTCGTAATTAGTGTCTTCGCATTCATTTCAAATGCTTTTTGAGAGAAATCATCATAAGTAGCACTTCGATCTTGCGCTTTTCCAATCCATTCTCCACCTAATTGATCTTGTTGGGTTGCTTGTACTGCATTCAATACTTCTAAAGAGTTTATAAATTCTGCTTTTTTTACTAAGAACATATCTAAATCTTTGTTATTGATTGCTGTCAATAAGTCATTATGTACCAATACTGAATAGTTTGATACTTGTTGACGCATAATTTCAGTTAAATCATAACGATATCCTTCGTTATTTTGATATTTATCATAATCTAATAATAACAGTCTTAATGCTGTTTCTAAATTTTCCGCTCCATAAGAAATCGTTTTAGAACCATAGCTTTGAGGTACTGAGTTTTTTGTTCCATAGACTTCAGCTGTAAAGCGTACTCCATGATCATAGGCAGTATCTTTAATTAAACCCCATGCCTCTAAGACATTTTCTGTAACTGAACCATATCTTGAAATGAAATAATCTTTCATCCATTGATTTAGGTTAAAATCTTCATCAGCCCATGCTAAATCGAAAATTAAGGCATATACCATAGGATTATCATTTGTTGCTTCTGAAATAATACCTAATCCACTCATATATTGGGTATTTGCTTGTGCTTTTAAAATGTCATTTACCATCACTTCTAATTGTGCATTGAACGTAGGGTTTCCTCCAAAGTTTCCTAATAATGTCCAAGCCCAAGGTGTATGGTTAAATTCTGTTTCATCTAAAGTTGTAGAACCATATGAAGTGTTGTCATATTTGGTAGCACTTGCAATTGGATATTTAATTAAATCTACAATCAACACATGATCTTCACGGTATGCTTCCATACCTTTTAATAAAGCGTTAGTTGGATTTGATTGCCATCCTTGTACTACCCATACTGCGTCTTTATCATATCCAATCATTGATTCTAATACTTCTTTTGAAATCATATCATCTGTTAAATCAGAAGGACGTTTTCCTCCTTCATGGAATGGGTCTACAGCATAATAATGATTGCGTGTACCATAGACAAATTCTTGTGCTTCATAGAATAACGCAGCATATTCATCATACGTTTCACTATCTGTCGCAATCATATCGGGACGCGCAAAACCATTCCAACTTCCTTGTGTAATGATTTCTACATCACTTTGATATTCTTTAAAGTTTGTAGGTACCATCCCTGCATATCCTTGAAGAATTGTTTGCATACCTAAAGAGTTTTTCCATCTTTGACTCTTACGCGCTAATTCCACACGATCTACGACATAATCATCAGGAACTGGTCCACCAAAGCTTTCCATATTATCCATAAATTGCCATGCATAATAAGCTGGTCCTGTTAACCAATCTTTCGCATCATCAAAAGAATATCCAAAATTCATTAAGAATTTAATCCATGTCGCTTCTTGTCCTGCCAAATCCAGTACTACATTCACACCACTTAAGGCTAACCAGTCATTTTCACGTTGCCATTCTTCTTCTCCATAGAAAGCATATGTATAGCTTAATGTACAATAGTTATATGCATAACGTACTGAATATGGTGTTTCTTTGCGTACTACTTCACCAATCGGTACAATTACTTCTGGCATTGTTCCTGATATCGTTTGTTGAGAAACTAATACATGAGCATAATATTTCAAATAATGATTTACTCCACGTGCTAATGATAATCCTTCATTTCCTTTGATATGAACTTTTCCATCCACATCACTTAATTCAAAATAATCATAATTTGTTGATTCACCTAATTCAAATGTGAACCAATCACGATATTCTTCCCCAATCACACGATCAATAATTCCATACACATTTTCAATTGTTTCTTCATTTGTAATTGGCTTAGCATAATCTGTTTCTTCATATGCTTTCATCTCTAAAATTTCTTCTAAAGAACCATCACGTAATACCGTTTCGTTTGTATTTGTTTTGGTACCCATCACTTTTACTTCATTTAAATGCGCACTATCTGCACCTTTTACAAATTCCACATATACACGTAAAATACGATAGCTTTCTACTTCATCAAAAGTAATTTTCATTGGATCACTTGTTGTTAGTTCTTCACTTCTAGATTCATATAATTCATCATAATGTTCTCCATCATTTGAACCATATAAACTAAACCAAACCATTTTTCCACTTTGGAAATATACTTCTACTTCACTTAAATCATAAGTATCCATTAAATCGATATCCACATAAGATGGATAAAATTTACCTGTCCATGATGTAGATACATCACCATCTGTAACCAAATAAGCTTTTGTTTTATTTAAATTACTTCTTGTTGGTTTATCAAGCGCAATGTTTAATTCTGTATTTTCTTCTAATGTATCTATGGCATTTTTTAATGTAATATAAGCACTATACAATTGTTGTCCTGATGCATTTTCATCATCTAATAGTTGTTGCGCAGCTTCTTTCGCCACAACTACTTTCTGATAAGATTCATTTGTATAGCTTGCTTCCTTTAAGTTTGAAGCTTCATTCACTAAGTTTTGTAATAATGTTTTATCACAACTCTGACTTGTCGCAACCAAACGAGGGACAAAACTTCCATCTGCTGATTCTTTTGAATGTATCATTAAAGAAGTGTTCATTGAATTCACTGCATTTGTATAAATCGTAATTTCATTAACACCTTGTTCAATTAATGATAGAACAGTAGAAGTAATATCAACGCTTTGTCTTTGTATATCCCATCCTTTTGTTTCATATGCAAAATCTTTAGTAATATTTAAATTAAATAACGCTTTACCCGTATTATTTCTCACATCAGCTGCAATATTATTATAGGTCACATTACTTTCCGTCCAATCTGTACCTGCTACATATTTAAATTCATATGTTTGATCTCCCGTACTAGGATCGGCATTTTTAAAAATATGATATTCAAAATGAAATTGGTTTAATCCTTTTGCTTCAACTTCTTCTTTACTAGGTAAAGAAAGTTTCATTACTGTTGCGATAAAAGTAGAACCATCATATTTCGTATTTAAAACTTTGTAGTTTTTCCCTACATATTGACTTCCATGAGCACTTGTAATATTTTCATAGTTATATGTTTTTGATGCATTTGATCCATTTCGAATATAGTTGTCTGCACTTACTGCATAAATTGTGCGATGTTCACTAGTTGCTTCAATATATGCACCTTTACTTCCATCAGCTGATTCTTTAGAATGCAACATTAATGACAATTGTTTATCACTTTCTGGAATAGCAAATACTGTAATTTGTTGAACATCTGCTTCTACTAAAGTTTTTACTTTGTCTGTAATATCAAATGAAATATGTTTATCTTCATCGCTCATTGTTTCATATTGTGTACCTTTTAAAATCGTAAAATCAAATAATAGATTCGCTGCATTTGTCATTGTTTCAGGTTTACTATTATATGTAATTCCTGTTTCACTCCATTCATTATCGGTAATGTAATAGAAATGATAAATTTGATCCCCATTGTTAAAATCTGGATTTTTAAAAATATTAAAGTTAAAACGATATGTATCATATCCATTTTCGCTTACTTCTTCTTTTGTTGGAAGATTAAATTTCATCACTGGAATAATATATGCACCACCATAAAACTTCGCATTAATAACTTTATAATCTTTGCCAACATATTGACTTCCATGTGCCGATGTAATATTTTCATAGTTATAGTTTTTTGACGCGTTCGAACCACTACGAATATAAGCATCTTCCAATACAGGATATTGATTACTTTCATATGCAAATAGTTGTTCTATTTTCAAGTTTGAACTTACACAAGTAAGCATTAATAATACACTAAGTATCAATTTAAATAATTTTTTCATAAAAAATCCCTTTCTCTTCATCAATTCCCCTCCATGCGATGAAGTGCATGTAAAATGATCTTCACTCCTTTCATTTCTCATTCATTATCTTTATTATATCTTACAAAAATCTTTTTGAAAGCGTTTTCTTGTTTTTTTATTGCATAATAAAAGAGGCAAACAAATTGCCTCCTTTTTGGTTATTGTACACTATATGTTACTTCATTAGAGAAGTCTGTATATACTTTGGTATCATTTGATAAGTTAAATGCTCTTACTTTATATGTATATGTACTTCCTACTTTTAATGATGTACTTGTGACACTTGTATTGGTTGTACGTTTTACTTGACGATATGCGCCACCATCTTTGGCACGATATACTTCAT
>JAXJYR010000352.1:0-3734 GCA_036306885.1 Longicatena sp. | reverse complement strand
GTACTAGCTATTATCAGTTTATATGTTGGAAAATATCCCTTATCCTTAGCTAAGCTACTTGCTAAAGATGCAATGCAGTGGCGTGTTTTCACAACACTTAGACTAAGTCGTACAATTGTTGGTATTATCGGTGGTTTGGCACTGGGAACTGCTGGTTTTGTATATCAAACTATTTTTCGCAACGCTTTAGCTTCACCTGATATTATTGGGGTTTCCTCAGGTGCAAGTGCTGGGGCTGCATTCGGTATTTTATTTTTATCTGGTAGCATTGCGGTTACCATATCTTCTTTGGTAGGAGCTCTTTTGGCAGTAGCTCTAGCGTTATTTCTTTCAAGTCTTGATAAATCAGGTAAGAATGCTACTATTGTATTAGCGGGTATTGCGGTTCATTCACTTGCCCAAACCTTCTTAATGTGTTTAAAACTAACTGCCGACCCAGAACGTGAGCTTGCATCCATTGAATATTGGATGATGGGAAGTCTTAGTGGAATTAGTGGTTATACCATCATAATGAATCTTATTTTATGTATCATTACGATTATTTTATTATTCATTTTACATCGCCATATTTTAATGTTAGCGACAGAAGAAGGAGAAGCTAAAATGTTAGGTGTTCCAATCTTCACCTTACGCTTGTGTATTTTGTTTATTGCGACATTAAATGTAGCTTCGATTATTAGTTTAACTGGTTTAATTAGCTTTGTAGGTTTACTAGCACCTCATATTGCTCGTTTGTTAACCAAACAAAATCATTTACCGACAATGCTGCTTAGTGGTTTTATGGGTGCGATTCTACTATGTGGATCTGACATTTTAGCTCGTAGTGTTGCAAGTACCGAACTACCCATTAGTATTTTCACAAGCCTATTAGGTGCACCTTTTTTAATTTACTTAATTTTACAAGAAAGGAAAAAACTATGAGTACTTTTCATGTTAAAGATTTATCCTTATTTTATGGTAAACATCAAGTTCTTTCTAAAGTGTCTTTTGACATCAGTGAGGGTGAAATCGTTGGGGTTTTAGGTGTTAATGGCTGTGGTAAGACATCTTTGTTAAAAGCCATTTGTAATATCCTTCCTTATGAAGGAACATGTAGGATAGATGATATTGATTTACGTACACTTTCCACCAAGAAACTTGCGAAGCTTTGTAGCTATATTCCGCAACGAAGTGGAATCTCCATTGATATTTCAGTTCTTGATACTGTATTAATGGGATTTTATGCTCATTTAACCTTACTGCAGCATCCTACCCAAGCAATGAAAGATAAAGCTTTACAAATGCTTCAATTAGTAGGATTACAAGGACGAGAGAATATGAACTACCTTCACTTAAGCGAAGGTCAAAAACAGCTTTGTATCTTGGCTAGAACACTCGTTACACAAAGTGAATTATTACTTTTAGATGAGCCTGAAAGTGCCTTAGACTTCCATCATCGCTATCATATGTTTCATTTGATTCGTCAATGGAATCGTGAACATCGTACCATGGCTTTAGTAACCTTACATGATCCAAATTTAGCATTAAATTATTGTGATCGTCTATTACTACTTTCTAATGGTCAGATTATTGATATGATTCAACCACCAAAAGATTCACTTACAAGTATGGAAACTAAGCTTCAACAGCTTTATCAAAACATTAGCTTACATGAATGTATCAATAAAAACGGACATAAACAAATTGTAATGTTAGGAGATGTCATATGAGAGCTCAAACTAAAATTATCTTTTTAGATGATCAAAATCAAAAATTTTTCGGAGAAGGACCTGCACAATTACTCCATGCAATTGAAACATATGGATCTTTACGTCGTGCTGCCATTTCAATGAATATGGCATATACCAAAGCTTTAAAGATCATTCAAAATGCCGAACATGCCCTTGGCTTTGCCTTAACGATTCGTATCACTGGTGGTAAAACAGGTGGTGGAAGTCAATTAACATCAGAGGGAAAGGAGTGGTTAAATACTTATGAAGCCTATCGCAACGCCTGTATACAGGCTAACCAAAGATTATATTTGGAATTCTTTTCTCAACAGTCATAAGAAGCATCTCATCATTACTGGTAGTCGAGGAAGTGGTAAAACAACTATTTTTAAGGCTTTAAACTTTCATAAGCTCCCAGGAATTACAACATGGGCGATTCCCCAACAAAGTGTCTATTTAAAAGATAACACGACCTTAGAAACCGTTCAGATTGCGACATTTCAACCATCATTACAAAGATGCGAACGACGTATGCAGTTATTAGAAGACCACTTTCAAAGCTGTGGGATTCCTATTTTACAAAAAGCATTAGCATCTGATTCAAAATGGGTTAGTATTGATGAAATCGGTTTTTTAGAAGCCCAATCTAGTGATTATTTAAAAATGATATTTGAAGTCATGAAGCATAAACAACTGGTTGTGATTGTCCGTAAACAAAACATCGCTCATCTGAATCAAATATGTGACCGTGATGATGTCTTTGTGGTTGATTTAGATGAACCTTTTCAAAAGATTGGATGTATTATTATGGCATCTGGTTTAGGAAAACGTTTTGGTGAAAACAAACTCTTAACCCGTTTTCATCATCAACCACTCATTCAATATGCATTAGATACTACATCAAACATTAACCAGCGTATCGTTGTGACGCGTCATCAAGAAATTGAAACCCTTTGTCGCCAACAAAATATTCATGTTATTTTACATCAGCAACCTTATCGCAATGATACGATTCGGTTCGGTTTAGAAGCACTACTCGATACGACACATTGTATATTTTGTAGTGGTGATCAACCTTTATTAACCAAAGAAACAATGGTAAAATTAATTCAATGCGTAATTGCATATCCGAATAAAATTATTCGTCCTATTTGCGATGGTACAATAGGCTCACCTGTCATTTTTCCGCAAAGTTTATATAACGAATTACTACATCTTCCCCAAGGTAAAGGTGGAGGGTATGTTATCCAACAACACCCTGAGCTTATACATTATGTCGAAATTGATGATCCAAACGAATTAAAAGATATCGATACCAAGGAAGATTTTGATACATTACAAAGCATAAAAAAACACAAGCCTTAATAGCGGGGCTTCGTAAAACTGTTATTTTGAAAAATGCTTGAAAACGACTGTTTTCAAGCATTTTTCAGAAGTTCTTCCAAAGGGATAAAGCCGATGCCGTCATACTGGATGTGGATTTTCTGTCTGCGCTTACCACTAGACTTGTCGGGTGCTTCCACATAGATTGCCTTTATCACCCCGTACCTTACTTAACATCTTTTTTGATTCATTTTTTCAGGGAGTTTTGTGTCACAACTTAAATGGATAGTCATTTATCCCTCAAGTGATAGCCGACGAGAAACGCTTTTTGTCCATAATCCTTCTCAAATGGTAGCCGATGATAAAGGCATTTTTAGAAGCGTTTTACGAAAAAAATTCAAAAAAAATTCTGACCAAGTTGGACAGAATTTTGAAAACCAACTTCCCGACAACTTGTAGGGAATAAAAAACAGACTTCCAACCAAGTTGGTTGGAAGTAAAAAATTTTTGTATGCGTTTATTTTTTTTGAATCTTAATCAAAAGCAGTTTTCCGTTTGTAACAGAAACAGTTGCAATCTCTCCAGGTAACATTTCATTGCTTACGCTGTACTGGTATTCACACGATATTTCTGCACCTACCAGCGGATACTTTGCACCGCCTACAACTACACAGCGCTTCATTTTCTTCATCTCATTTCTGG
>JAXJYR010000351.1:0-2825 GCA_036306885.1 Longicatena sp. | reverse complement strand
ATTTAAAGCACTTAAACTTAAGGTAGATTCTCCTTTTACAATCACACCATCGATTGCCACCTTTTCACCAGGACGAACAACAAGGATATCATTTATCTCAATTTCATAAGGATCTACTTCTTCAATAGAACCATCTGCTTTTAATAAATTAGCAAACTCAGGACAAATATCCATTAAGGCAATAATCGATTCACGACTT
Source organism: Longicatena sp. (assembly GCA_036306885.1). Taxonomy (GTDB): domain Bacteria; phylum Bacillota_I; class Bacilli_A; order Erysipelotrichales; family Erysipelotrichaceae; genus JAXJYR01. Next base: position 2,626 of record JAXJYR010000351.1, on the reverse strand, counting down.
TTTCCCACCGCATAGCTTTGAAATAATTCTCCAATTTGATAAAACAACATTACTGCACAAGCTTCTAAATATTCTCCTAATAGAAAAGCTCCTATGGTCGCAATCATCATTAAAAAGTTCTCATCAAATATTTGTTTCCTAGTAATACCTTTCCATCCTTTTTTTAAAATATCATGCCCTATAATGATATAAGGGAACATGTATAAAAAGAACGAAAATATATTATTTAAATGTAACATTGATAAGACAATCAATATCACAAAGGTCACAAGAATACGATAAAAGACCTTTTGTTGTTTCTGATTCATATTAGAAATAAATTTCACAGTCATCTTCTACAACCTTACAGTTTTCTTTTACATTCTTCATTACCGCTTGAACATCTGCCCCTTCTTCAAATTCAACAATCATTTTTAATAGCATAAAGTTCACAACAGCTTTTTTTACACCCTTAGTTTGATTGGCAGCTTCTTCCATTTTATTTGCACAGTTTGCACAATCTACTTCAATTTTAAAACTTTTTTTCATATTATCCTCCTTCATATGAATATATGTTCATATGTTTAATTATATTGTAATATAATATTATTATCATGTCAACCATTCAAACATTTTGATATTTACGTAAATAATTAGAATAATCCTTGTTTTAACTTGAAAACGGTGACTTTAACAAGTAGAATATTAGAGAAATGAGGTGTATTTTTATGAATTTAGAATTACCAAATGTTACAATTTGTGATCATCCTTTAATCAAGCACAAAATTACAGTTTTGCGTCGTAAAACAACTGGCACAAATGAATTTCGTACCGTTGTCGATGAAATCGCAATGTTAATGGGATATGAAGCTTTACGTAACTTAGAATTAGAAGATGTTGAAGTAGAAACTCCGCTTGAAACGGCAATGTGTCCAATTATTGCTGGTAGAAAACAAGCAATTGTCCCTATTTTACGTGCTGGTTTAGGAATGGTGAATGGATTATTACAATTAATGCCTACAGCAAAAGTTGGTCATATTGGAATGTATCGTGATGAAGAAACATTTGAACCAAAACCATATTACTGTAAATTACCTACAGCTATTAATGAACGTAAAATCTTTGTTGTGGATCCAATGCTAGCTACAGGTGGTTCAGCAATTGAAGCCATTGATTTCATTAAGGAACAAGGTGGTTGTGATATTACCTTCTTATGTATCATTGCGGCTCCAGAAGGATTACAAAAATTAGCTGAAAAACATCCTGATGTAAAAATCTTTGTTGGAAACTTAGATCGTCAATTAAATGAACATGCCTACATCTGTCCAGGTTTAGGGGATGCAGGAGATCGTATCTTTGGTACAAAATAACGAAAAAAAATCGCTATCTTAAAGATAGCGATTTTTTTATCATTCATTCATATTTTCAAAAATATAATAATAAGTATTCATAATGTCTCGATATAATGAATATTTGGCTTTTTTTAATACTTGATGAATATTTGGTTGTGAAACATGGAAATATTGTGCTACTTCTTTTTGGTTCATCCCTTCAAAGTAAGTCGCAAATACAGTATCTCTTTGTTTCTTCGTCCATCCATTTTGAATATCGCAATCAAACAAAATCATCATATTCATTGAAATCAATAATGTTTCATATTCGGAAGGTAGTTGTACCTTCATATTTAAATGACGATAGTCATGACGTTTACGTTGTTTCTCTAATTTCTTCATAGCCACCTTGGCTTGATGAAAAGCTAGTTCCTGCGATTTATTTTCATTTGTTTTAGCTTTACATACTCCAATTGTAATTAACAATTCATATGGTTTCACTAATAAACGTAGACAACTTACAATATCCATACAATTACTTTGTAATGGCATATACATTACATAGCTTTCTGAATCAGGTAATTCTTCAAAATCCACTTGATAACGATGTGAAATTTGAGATATGGAGTCAGCTAATTTTTGTTCAATATTGATATCTTCATTCGCTATATCTAACATCACTGGTTTTACTAGTATTGCGATATATTTATTTTCGTTCATACACATTACCCCTTGAATTTTTCCTTAATTATATATAAATATTACAAAAATATCAAGTTTAACAAATGGGATTTTCTACATTTCTATACTTTTCTTCGGAAACCTCTATTTTAAATCGCAATATCTGTTTTGGTTATCGATTTTATACACCTAAAATCTTATTTTTTTCGTAGGATGATGAAAAGAAAAGCACTGCATGCCATAAAAATTGGATAATATAGATAAGGCATAATTTCCATCACCGATAACCCACATAAACTGGCAGCACTTAATAATTGTGCTCCATATGGAATCACTCCTTGCCCAACGCTTGCGAAAATATCTAATAAGGATGCACAGCGCGTTTTAGGAACTTGGTACTGTTCTCCAATTTCTTTGGCAATTGGGCCACTCATAATAATCGCTAAGGTATTGTTGGCAGTACAACAATCAACTAAAAAGACAATCAATGCAATCCCTAGCTCTGCACCTTTTGCAGATTTAATTTTAGATGATATCAGGGCTAAGATGTATTCGATTCCACCATTTTCCTTAACCAGTCCTACAATACAACTTACAACAATTGAAATCACTGTAATATCATACATTCCTACAAT
>JAXJYR010000350.1:0-4977 GCA_036306885.1 Longicatena sp. | reverse complement strand
ATTTGGATAAGAACCATTGTAGTTGGTAGGGGCATAGATTTGATCATTAATTTTAAAATTACTTTGTTGTGAGACAAAGGTTGTGTCAGGCTGAAAGCCTAATTCTAAGGCACTGATATATAATAATGGTTTAATGGTACTAGCTATTTGGCGTTTGGCATAAAGAGCACGGTTAAAGCTCGATTGTTCATAAAGAGAACCACCTTGAATCGCTAATACATTACCACTAAAGGGTTCACTAATCATCATTGCGCTTTGAATACCATCGGGATGAGAATGCGTAGCATAGGCATAATCAATGGCCTCTTGAACCTTTGCGTCATAGCCTGTATAAACATGTAAAACATTTTCGTTAGCATAATCACTTAACGCAATTTCATTTAGCACGGCATCTAAATAATAAGGATTGATATTATGGGCTTGGGTTAAAGTGTTGGCATGTAAGTTTAAGGATTCCTGGATTGCTTGTTCATATTGTTGCTCGCTAATACAGGAACGATTTTTCATTAAGCTTAAAATAAGATTACGACGCGTTATCGCGTTATCTGGTTTTAATAAGGGCGAGTAAATGCTAGGTCCATTAGGAATAGCCGCTAGGGTTGCACACTGGGCTAGTGTTAAATCTTGGACATCGCACCCATAATAAAATTGGGCAGCACTTTTTATGCCGGTGATACCATGACCATAATAAGCACAATTCACATAGGCTTCTAAAATGTTTTCTTTACTATATTGCATTTCGATACGACAAGCTAATAATAATTCTTTGATCTTACGGATAAAGGTTTGTTCATTATTTAAAAATAAATTTTTGGCTAATTGTTGAGTGATGGTGCTTCCACCTTGGGTAGTATTGTGGGTTAAATTGTGAAAAAGAGCTTTGCTTGTTCGTAAATAGTCAATTCCCGCATGTTGAAAAAAATGTTGATCCTCGACACTAATAATGGCATTTTTTAAATCATTAGGAAGCTCTTGATAATGGATATAGCTATTTTGATTTTGGAAATCAGATTCATATATTAAGTTACCATTACGATCATAAAGATAAAGACGACGAAACATGCTTGTTAAGTCAAGGCGATGTAAAAAAGCATAACCATAAAATAGAAGGTAGGAGCTAAGTAGAAAAGTGAAGCATAGGATAGCGTATCTTGAAAGGCGTTGCATGTCTTTACCTCCTTGAAATTAGTGTGTGAAAAGGGTTATTGTTTTATCCGTTTTTTATTGTGATTAATTTCACTATTTATTGTCTATATAATATATAAGGAAGAATGATGTTAAAAAATGAAATATAATATTTGTGAATATTTCATAAACAACAGTGAATATGTATGAAATGAACTAAAAATGAAAAAAATACTTGTGAATGAAATGATTTATGCTATAATACCGTCGATAAGCGGTGAGGATATGAAAAAACTGATTGAAATTCGAATGCATAATCTAGAAGAAGAACACAGTGAAGTTTTATATCGTGGTGTTCAAGAATTATCAAAAAATGATCATAGGATGAAGGTGTCTTATGATGACAAACAAGGAGTTCATACCGAAATTTCTTTTTATGAAAAGGGTATGAGAATTGTACGTAGTGGAGCAGTTGAGAGTGATATGTCATTCTTATTAGGTCTTCGTACAAAGGGGACAATGGAAACACCATATGGAACATTGAAGTTAGATATTGAAACCAAAAAATATCTAGTGAGTGAGCATACGATTGCGATGGAGTATGAGTTATATAGTGCACAGGCAAACTGTGGCGCCTTTCGCTTTATTATGAAAATTAGGAGGGTTGGAGCATGAATGAAATTGAATTCAATCTAAAACAGGTACTTGCGAATGCCGCAAAAGCAGCTTTTGATGCAGAGGTTGTTGCGTCTAATGTTGTTATTGAAATACCAAAAGATAAAAATCACGGAGATTATTCGAGTAATATTGCGATGCAATTAACACGTGTGTTACGTAACAATCCACGTGTCATCGCACAAGGTTTAATTGATCATTTAGATAAAGAAGCGGCATCAATTGAAAGTGTGGAAATTGCAGGTCCAGGATTCTTGAACTTTAAAATGAGTAATGCCTCTTTAACAAGTGTCATTGACAAAGTTTTAAGTCAAGGGGATAACTATGGTAAAAACGATAGTGGTGCTGGTAAAAAAGTAAATGTGGAGTATGTATCGGCAAACCCAACTGGTGATTTACACTTAGGGCACGCTCGTGGTGCTGCTTGGGGAGATAGTATTACACGTTTAATGAACTTCTCTGGTTATGATGTGACAAGAGAATATTATGTAAATGATGCGGGAAATCAAATTGTAAACCTAGGATTATCTTTACAAGCTCGTTATCGTGAACATTTAGGACTTGATTTCGAGTTACCAGCTGATGGTTACCATGGACCAGATGTAAAGAAAATCGCAGCGGAATTAGCGGATACTTATGGTGTTCAATATGCTGAATTTAGTGAAGAAAACTTAAAATTCTTTAAAGAAAAAGGAATTGAGTTTGAGTTAGCTAAAATCCGTCGTGATTTAGACTTCTTCCGTGTACATTTCGATGTATGGAGTAGTGAACAAGCAATTCGTGATGCAGGTAAAGTAGAGCTTGCGTTAGACGTATTAGCTGAAAAAGGATACACTTACGAAAAAGAAGATGCTTTATGGTTTGAAACAACTCGTTTTGGCGATGACAAAGATCGTGTTCTAAGAAAAAGTGATGGAAGCTATACTTATCTTGTACCAGATATTGCATATCACAAAGATAAATGTGAACGTGGTTATGAGTTATTAGTAGACTTATTAGGAGCTGACCACCACGGATACATTCCTCGTCTAAAAGCAAGTATGCAAGCTTTAGGAAATGATCCAGATAAATTACAAGTAGATATTATTCAAATGGTTCGTTTGGTTGAAAATGGTGAAGAAGTAAAAATGAGTAAACGTTTAGGAAATGCGGTAACTATTCGTCAACTTTGTGAAGAAGTTGGGGTTGATAGTGTACGTTACCACTTTGTACAACGTGCGGTAGATACTCACTTTGACTTTGACTTAGCATTAGCCAAAAAACAATCAAACGATAACCCAGTATACTATGCTCAATATGCACATGCTCGTATTTGTTCGGTATTAAAACAAGCAAATGAATTGGCACAAGCAACGAGCTATGAATTATTAACACATGAAAAAGAAGTTTCATTGATGAAATACATCAATGAATTCCCAAGTGTAGTTGCGGATGCGGCTGCGAATCGTGCACCACATAAAGTATGTAACTACATTCAAAAATTAGCACAACACTTCCATAGTTTTTACAACGCTTGTAAGGTTATGGATGCTACTCAACCAGAGCGTTCAGCTCAACGTGTCGCTTTATTAAAAGCATCACGTATCACTTTACGTAATGCACTGAATTTGATTGGTGTAGAAGCACCAGATCATATGTAGGAGGAAAGATTTTTACATGAAAAAAGCAATGGTCGATGTCGCATATGACTTAATGAAGCCAAAAAAGAAAGCATTAGCTTTTATTAAACTTTGGGATGAAGTATGTCAAATCGCAGGATTTAACGAAGCCCAAGCGGAAGATCGTATCGCTACGTTCTATAGTGATTTATCATTAGATGATCGCTTTGTGAATATTGGAAAAAACACATGGGATTTAAAAGAACGTCATACGTATAAAGAAGTTGTGATTAATACAGAAGATATTATCATTGAAGAAGATAGTGAAGAAGATTACGTTGTAGAAGTAGAAGAAACTACAAATGACGAAGAATAAAAGCGAGGAATCCTCGCTTTTTTTTGGATAACTCTTTTCAAATGAAATGAAATGAAGTAAAATATATATGTATAAACTAAGGAGGAATTTAAAATGGCATTAGTTTCAGCAACAGAAATGTTGAAAAAAGCTCACGAAGGGCACTACGCTGTTGGTGCATTTAACATCAACAACATGGAATGGACAAAATCTATTCTTTTAGCAGCAGAAGAAGCAAAATCACCAGTTATGTTAGGTGTATCTGAAGGTGCTGCAAAATACATGTGTGGATTCAAAAACGTTGTAGCTATGGTAAAAGAAATTCACGATTTCTTAGGAATTACTGTACCAGTAGCTCTTCACTTAGACCACGGTTCTTACGATGGTGCTAAAAACGCTATCGCAGCTGGATTTACATCAGTTATGTTCGATGGATCTCACTACCCATTCGAAGAAAACTTAGCTAAATCTAAAGAAATGATCGAACTAGCTCACGCTAACGGTTTATCAATCGAATGTGAAGTTGGTGGAATCGGTGGGGAAGAAGACGGAGTTACTTCTGCTGGTGAATTAGCTGACCCACAAGAATGTAAAACTATCGCAGACTTAGGAGTTGACTTCTTAGCTGCTGGTATCGGACACATTCACGGTAAATACCCTGCTGACTGGGCTGGATTAAACTTTGACCGTTTAGGAGAAATCCAAGACGTTACTAACGGTAAACCATTAGTACTTCACGGAGGAAGTGGAATCCCTGTTGAACAAATCAAAAAAGCTATCGATTTAGGAGTTTCTAAAATCAACGTTAACACTGAACTTCAATTAGAATTTGCAGCTGCAACTCGCAAATACATCGAAGAAGGTAAAGACCAAGCTGGTAAAGGATACGACCCACGTAAACTTCTTAAACCAGGAGCTGACGCTATCACTGCTAAAGTTAAAGCAATGATGGAAACTTTCGGATCAACTGGAAAAGCTTAATTAAAACATTTTATGCAATGAAAGTGTCGAGAAATCGGCACTTTTTTGTATTGTAATCTTATAAAAAGAAATGATTTACAAGGAGAGAACAATGAAAGAGAAAAATTATAATCTTAAAACCAAAACAGTTCCAATTATCATTGATAAACAAAAAAAGAGAGTTCTATCACTTGAGGCATCCCTTGTCAAGTAGACAAACGAAATAATTAAAAAGTTTTATAGAAAAAAACATCATTTCTTAAT
>JAXJYR010000349.1:0-2478 GCA_036306885.1 Longicatena sp. | reverse complement strand
TAGCGAATAAACCATATAATTTAGATATGTTCTCTTCAATATAAAATAATATTTATAAAAATCATTCTTCGCATAATGTATATTATGTAAAATATAGAGAGATAGAAGTGGTTGGAGTTTATAATTTGCAGTGAAAAGTATGTTTTAAGGTATTTATATGTCTCATCGCAAATTATAAACTAAAAAGAACACACTTATTATCGTGTGTTCTATATTAAATTAACCTTTGATACGTTTTATCATTGTCGAACGTGCTTGGTTTTCTAGTGTGTCTTCTAGTGGTAATAAATCTGTTAGCTTTAAATCTGTATATTCTTTCTTTAAGCTTTTATAAATGATATAATCTGCCACTTTAGGGTTTTTAGGTAATAGTGGACCGTGAATATATGTACCAATGACTTGATCATTCATAAATCCTTCGGTTTTATCACTATCGTTATTTCCCTTTCCATAGACAACTGTTCCAAATGGTGTGTTTACATTATGGGTATGCCCACCATGGTTTTCAAATCCGACAACTTCAAATTCTTCATCTTCTAATTTAACTTTGATAATAATATTACCAGTACAACGTTTTTGTTCACTTACTGATTCACTATAATAATCAAAGAATTTTAAACCTTCAATTTTTTCTTTTTTGGTATTGATGTAGTATTGGCCAAAGACTTGATATCCACCACAAATTAAGAAGAAAAATGTACCTAAATCCATTGCTTCTTGAATGTTTTGTTTACGTTTTAATAAGTCTTTCATAACCAATGCTTGTTCTTTATCAGCTCCACCACCTAAGAATACTAAGTGATAGTCTTTTAAATCTTTTTCTTCATCTATTCCACATGTATCGATGTTGATTTCAATTCCACGATCTTTACAACGTTTTTCTAAAACCATAATGTTTCCTTTATCACCGTATAGATCCATTAAATCATGATACATCCAACATACATTTAATTTCATTTAATTTTTCTCCTTAAGATTTTTCTTGTGTTCGCAATTCCTGTATATGTTACTACAGCATAGCGTTCATAGTCATTTTGTAATAATAAATCACAGGCAGTTTCAAGATTTTCTTCGATTTGAATCATTCCATTCCAACCACCGTATTTTAAACGTAATGCCATATCATAACAACGTGTACCACTGCAAATGATTGTCTTAGTTTGTTCATTCATCATTTTTTCAAATAAAGTATCATATAACCAACTAATATCAGTACCATCTCCCCAGTTATCGTTGATGACAAATAGGATTGCTTTTTCACGTTGATCAGCTTCCATCACTTTCATAACCTCATTGGCACCAGTTGGATTTTTAATTAAGTTCATAATTAAGTCATGCCCGTTGTATTCAAATTTTTCGTTACGACCAGCAGGAATTTCCATTGCCGCAAAGATGTTTTGGGCATGTTTGAAATCAATGTTAAATAGTTTCGCAATGCTTAACACTGCCATACAGTTGTACATCGTATATAAACCACCTTGTGAGGCTTTAAATAAGACATTTTCACAAGAGAATTCGTGTTTGTCAATATCTAATACATTTCCTAGTAATGTGGTTTCAGGTGTCTTAAAATGACAGCTAGGACATGCAAAGCATCCAATGTGAGAATATTGATAGAATTTATATTCTAATTTCGTATTACATAATGGACAGAACTTCCCTTCACTCGCCTCTTTATCATCGTGAGTGCTTTCACTATATTGATTCATACCAAAGGTTAAAACTTTTACTTTATTGTTTACATGTGCCAAACGCATAACGTTAGGATCATTTCCATTTAATACTAATGTTCCATCATAATCTTTTAAACTGTTTTCTAAACGTGAAATAATACGTTCCATTTCATGTGCTCGATCTAATTGATCTCTAAAGAAGTTTGTCACTACTAAAGCATCCACTTTGATGTTTTTCACAATAAAAGGGACGTTTAATTCATCACATTCAAAGACACAGTAGTCACAATTAATCGTTCCTTTTAAATCAGCATGATTTAATAATTGGGTTGTAATTCCTTCCTTTAGGTTGTCACCTTTACGATTTGAGATAACTACTTTATTAGCATCAATAAATAATTCCGCAAGCATATTACTTGTTGAAGTCTTACCATTTGTACCAGTTACTACAATAACTTTCCCATTAATGTTTAATTGCTTTAAGATGTTTTTGTCGCATTTTAAAGCTAATTGACCAGGTAGTGAACCACCACGATGAATGAACTTTAATAAAAAGGTTGCTGTTTTATTTATAAGTATCGAAAGAGTTTTCATATATACCTCCAAAATTTCGCTACTATTATATCATGCTTTTTTATTATTTTGCGTAAAATTTATCAAAAACATGATAACTTCTAATGAAATTTCGAAAAAAAGAAAATAGTATATAGGTTATTATTTCCATTTAACTTATATGGATAAAATATTTTAAACATAATAAAAAGCTTTACTTGAAGCGATATAGCTTACAAGTAAAGCTTTAAAG
>JAXJYR010000348.1:0-1833 GCA_036306885.1 Longicatena sp. | reverse complement strand
TAGCGAATAAACCATATAATTTAGATATGTTCTCTTCAATATAAAATAATATTTATAAAAATCATTCTTCGCATAATGTATATTATGTAAAATATAGAGGGAATAGAAGTGGTTTGAGTTGATAATTTGCAGTGAAAAGTATGTTTTAAGGTATTTATATGTCTCATCGCAAATTATAAAATAAAATAAAGGGGATTTTCATTTCCCCTTTTATAAATTAAATTTCATCCATATTTCCGAATTCAGTTAAAACAAGTTGTTTGTTTTGATCAGTAGCCCATTTAATTCCCCAATTGTTCATAAACAATAGAAGGTTTTTACCTTTTAAATCTTTTAGACGTTTTGTATCTGATGTAAGATTTAATTTGTTTGGATCTAAAGATTGGTCTTCAATCCATCTAACGCATTGGTATGGTAAGATATCAAGTTTGATTTCGACGTTATATTCAGATTTAAGACGTTGTTCAAGCACTTCAAATTGAAGAACCCCTACTCCACCGACAATAATTTCTTCCATACCTGAATCGATTTGTTGGAATACTTGAATCGCTCCTTCTTGAGCAATCTGTGTGATTCCTTTCGTAAATTGCTTACGTTTCATTGTGTCCTTTTGGACAACACGTGCAAAGTGTTCAGGGGCAAATGTCGGAATTGGTTTAAAGGTAAATGGTTTTCCGCAGCATAATGTATCTCCAATACTGAAAATTCCTGGGTCAAATACACCAATTACATCTCCAGCATATGCACTATCGACAATTTCACGATCTTGTGCCATAAATTGTTGTGGTTGAGATAATTTGATTTTTTTATTTTGTTGGACATGGAATACTTCCATCCCTTTTTCAAATTTACCACTTACAATACGCATAAACGAAATACGGTCACGATGTGCCTTATTCATGTTTGCTTGAATTTTAAAGACAAATGCACTAAATTCATTTTCCACAGGGTCAATCATACCTTTATTTGATTCACGTGGAAGTGGTGGTGTACTCATCTCTAAGAAGTGAGCTAAGAAAGGCTCAACTCCAAAGTTAGTTAATGCACTTCCAAAGAATACAGGTGTCATTTCACCACGCATTAATGCTTCTTCATCAAATTCTGTTCCAGCACCATCAAGCAATTCACTTTCTTCTAATAATTGATTATAGAAGTGTTCTCCTAAAACATTTTTAAAGGTTTCATCTTCTAGATTTCCTTCAATCACTTCTGCAGCTTTTGTACCGTGGTCACCACCATGGAAAGCGATGATACGTTTGTTGTCACGTTCATAAACACCTTTAAACTCTTTTCCACTACCAATTGGCCAGTTCATTGCATAAGTAGAAATACCTAATTCACTTTCAATGTGTTCCATCAATTCAAATGGATCCATTGCTTGACGGTCCATTTTATTAATAAAAGTAAAGATTGGAATTTTACGTAGTAAACAAACTTTAAATAATTTTTTCGTTTGCGCCTCTACCCCTTTACTAGCATCAATTACCATTACAGCACTATCGGCAGCCATTAATGTACGATAAGTATCCTCAGAGAAGTCCTGGTGACCAGGTGTATCTAGGATGTTAACGCAACAGTTGTCGTATTCAAATTGAAGAACTGAACTAGTAACAGAAATCCCACGTTGTTTTTCAATTTCCATCCAGTCACTTACTGCATGTTTACTCGCTTTACGCCCCTTAACTGTACCTGCTTGTTGAATCGCTCCTCCATATAAAAGTAGCTTTTCAGTTAACGTTGTTTTACCAGCATCGGGGTGTGAAATAATGGCGAACGTTCTTCTTCTTTGAATTTGCTTATTAATTTCACTCATATATATTTAATTACTCCATT
>JAXJYR010000347.1:0-1281 GCA_036306885.1 Longicatena sp. | reverse complement strand
ATACTATAAACAAGATGGAACATGGGTAGAAGCAAAATCACAAGATATTTCTTTCATGGGAGCAAACTTAAAAATTGGTATGGGTGCTTGGGCAAGTAACTTACGTAATAAAAAAGCAACCTTCTCTAACTTTAAATTTGTCGCAAATGCTACATCAATGAATGATGTTGATGAAGCTACAACATTAAACTTCTTAGGTGAAGTAAATGAAGCACCAATTATCACTTCAAAAACGGCAAGTGGTAGAGCTGTAGTAGGAAGTCCTCTTACTGTTAACTTCGATTATACAGATGCTGAGAATGATGCATTAGCAGCTACTTACTATGTATGGACTTATGAAAAAGATGGATTAGTATATCGTGATGTAGCAACGACAAATACTATTACAGTACCAGAAACAGATGAATTAAGCTTAAACATTATTGCTGTAGATGCCAAAGGTACTCCAAGTCAAGAAACAGATACGATGACATTTGATGTATCATCAAGTAATGTAGATGCGACAAATGAATGGAAAGCAATTCTTATTAATGGTATCAATGCCCTTGATGGAAGTGTATCATTACCAAAAGAAACAACAAAATTAGTTGTCGAATACAACTATGATGGAGCTTCCGATGTAGAAGTATCATATAATTTTGAAACACATACATCATCAAACAAAGGTACACAAGTATTTGATGTTGATACCGAAGCAGTTGGAGTTGTATTAACCGTAAATGGTGAACGTAAAGTAGTAAATTTAAACTATATTGGAAACAATGAAGCAAAATTAACTGCGATTAATTCTGATACTTTAAATATGAATGTAACAACATTCAATGGAAACTATACATTCACAACTACAACATCAAATACAATTGATTTAAATATTACAAAATCAACTGATACGAAAGATGTACAAGTATTATATGGACATGGACGTGAAGCACTTGAAGTGAACCAAGAAAATGGAACATATAAAACAACAGCTACTTTAGTCAATGGACTAAATACTTTCTATGTAAAAGCAATTGCGGAAGATGGAATTACTGAAAAACAACACATTATTGCAGTTGTATATCAACCTGCTTGCGATGCACTAGTAGAATCAATTACATTAAATGGTAAGTCTTTAAAAGACTTTGATGTAGATACTCATGAATATCGTGTCGATTATGATGAAACAGTAGAAACACTTTCTGTGAAAGCAACAGGTTCTGAAAAACTTGTATACATCTTCAACAATACATTAGTAAATGAAGCAGACACACTTACATTAAACAATGGTGTAAATACACT
>JAXJYR010000346.1:0-1707 GCA_036306885.1 Longicatena sp. | reverse complement strand
GCCAAACAGGATGCTCGTATTACTAAGATTGGAGCGAAACTACGTCCATATCGTTTAGATGAATTACCACAATTATTCAATATTCTAAAAGGGGAAATGAGCTTTGTAGGAACTCGTCCCGAAGTTAAAAAATATGTAGAAGCTTATACTGATGAAATGTGGGCTACCTTATTATTACCGGCAGGAGTAACGAGTACTGCCTCTATATACTATAAGGATGAAGATGAAATTTTAGCGAAATATCCAGATGATATTAACTATGCATACATTCATTATGTATTACCAGAAAAGATGTTTTATAACTATGGATACCTAAAAGAAGTTTCTTTGTGGGTAGATATTAAAATTTGTATTAAGACAGTATTAGCAGTTTTAAAATAAAGAGGAGGAATGAACATGGAACTTGTATCTATTATTACACCAGTATATAATTCACAAGCTTATTTACACGATACGATTCAATGTGTTTTAAATCAAACCTATGAAAATTGGGAATTATTAATGGTCGATGATATTTCAAGTGATCGTTCTGTGGAAATTATGGCAGAATATGCTGCCAAGGATCCTCGTATCTCTTATGAAGTATTAAGCAGTAAGGGTGGTGCATCGATTGCCCGTAATACTGCCTTAGCGAAAGCCAAAGGTCGTTATATTGCCTTTTTAGATGCCGATGATTTATGGAAGCCTGATAAATTAGCCAAACAAGTAAAGTTTATGCAGGAACATGATTATGCCTTTACCTTCCATCCATATCGCTATATTGATACACAAGGGAAAGAAACCGGAATGAAACGCTTAGCACCAAATAAAATTACTTATTGGACGATGTTAAGAGGATGTGAAATTGGTTGTCTATCGGTAATGTATGATGTAGAAAAGGTAGGATTAGTTCAAATTCCGCGTATTGATAAACGTAATGATGATGCGATGTGGATTACTGCCTTAAAAACATGTAAAGAAGGATATGCCCTACAAGAAGAGCTTGCCTACTATCGTGTAGGAGGAGCTTCTTTGTCTAGTGGTTCTAAACTAAAATTATTAAAATATCATTATCGTTTATATCGTGATGTTGCGAAATTTGGAGTCATTCGCTCTTTATTTTTTACAGGATGTAACATCCTAACTTATTTTTATGTGAAAAAGAAAAGGGAGGTACAAGTATGAAAATTGCGGTAGCTGGAATTGGTTATGTAGGTTTATCAATGGCCGTTTTACTAGCGATGCATCATGAAGTACTTGCCTACGATATTGTCGAAGCGAAAGTAAAGATGATTAATCAAAGAATCTCACCATTACAAGATAAAGAAATTATTCATTACTTTCAAAATGAAAACTTAAACCTAACGGCGGTAAGTGATACGAAAGAAGCCTTTAGTGGGGCAGATTATGTGATTGTGTCTACGCCAACCAACTATGATGAAAACAGTGATTGTTTTGACACAAGTGCAGTAGAAGTGGTTATTGAAGAAGTATTAAAATATAATAAACACTGTCATATTGTCATCAAAAGTACGATACCAGTCGGTTATGTCGAAAAAATACGTATCAAATATCAAACGAATCGGATTTTCTTTTCGCCTGAATTTTTACGCGAAGGAAGTGCGTTATATGACAACTTATATCCGTCCCGCATTGTCGTAGGAGATCAAAGCAAAGCTGCCCAAGACTTTGCTCATTTATTATTAGAAGGGGCAAAGAAAAAAGATG
>JAXJYR010000345.1:0-5243 GCA_036306885.1 Longicatena sp. | reverse complement strand
CAATTATATATATATGAAGTTAAATTCAATGTAATTGTTTCTGATTTAGACAATGAAAATTTATAATTATCCACACGATCCGTGTTAGTAATAAACCCATAATATTTTGTATTAGCTTTAATTGTATCCGCAGTGTCCATACTGTTATTATTACCGTATGTATATTCTTTAAATGACTCCCCTGCTGATTTAAAATTTGTAGTAATTGTTATTGTATTTGATACTAAATCACTATCATCATGATTATAACTAAAGTAATAATTACCAGCATTTAAGTATAATTCAAATGTATCCATAAACACTCCTAGATTATCATTACGATAGTTCCAAGTTTCCTCCCATACTTTATTTCCTTCGCTATCGTACAAATAATAATAAGTACGATATGAACTTGTTTTTACAGAAATTGATAAAGTACCAGATTTCGATAAATTCAAATCCAATGTTCTTGTATCTCCTGAAATCGTATATGTATTTTTGTCATTTAATTCTAGTGATGCTGCTTTTACATCTGATTGAGTAAAAGTAACCATTGACATTATCATAGATAACGCAAACATGAAAAGTGCAATTTTCTTTAAAATTTTATTCATAAAAAAATCCCCCTCTACTTAAAACTCGATTAAAACAATACACAATAAATAACTTTCCTCCTTTCAAATACATTTTCTAACTGTGAAATCGGTTATATCTATTTATATTTTAGTACAAATATTTACTAAAACCAATAGTAAACATTTGTACTATGCTAAATTTAAGTTGGTGATATTATGAATGATGAAATGATAATTAAAAGATTAAGAGATTTAAGAGAAGATCACGATTATACTCAGCAACATATAGCAGATATTTTGGGTACATCGCAAACAATGTATGCACGATATGAACGTGGTGCAAATGAATTACCAATCAGACATCTTATTACACTATGTAAGTTTTATAAAATTTCATCAGACTATATCCTAGGACTATCAAATATCAAACATAAATAATTTTAATTTAAATAAAAAGTATTGAAAACATCTATTAATTGGTGTATACTATCTTAGCAATGCCCGAGTGGTGAAATTGGTAGACGCAACGGACTCAAAATCCGTCGGTAGCGATACCGTGCCGGTTCGAGTCCGGCCTCGGGCACCATTAACTTAATAAAGAACTCGTCGATCATGACGAGTTTTTTTGTTTATAAAAAAAAACGGTGAACAAAACACCGTATAAGCTATAAACAATATATCATCGTGATTACTCAATACCATATGTATTTCTTACATAAGTTATTTCTTCTTGCGATAACATATTACATTCTATCATTGCTTTTAAAACACTTTTTTGACGTTCCTTTGCCTCTTTCATATGATTACTTAATTGATAGCTTTTAGGACTGATTGGAATTGTTGCTAATAAACTAGCTTCATCTAATCCTAACTTACTAGGTGCTTTTTTAAAATAACCATATGTTGCGGCACGAATCCCACTATGACCATCGCCATAATTTAAAATATTTAAATAAATAGCTAAAATATCTTGTTTACTAATTGTTTGTTCTAAATCAAACACACAGAAAACTTCAGATATTTTTTTCATGAAGTCATCGTTATCAAGTTGATATAAAAAACGTACTACTTGTTGAGAAATGGTAGTATCTAAATCATCAGAAGTATGATTTGAATAATTAGAAACCATCGTATTAATGTTAGATGTAAATTGTATTCCATTATGATTGAAAAAATCAGGGTCTTCAATTGCGACAGTGGCATTTATCATATGCGATGATATCTCATCATATGATACAAAATGTTCTTGACTCATTATCTTTTCTACTTTTTCAGAAATAGGCTTCGATTGGACAATTTGCATATAATCATAATAACCATAACCAAGCACACCAAAAACAGCTAAAGCTAAAATTAAAATAATACTTAAAACAAAGTTTTTAAAAGATTCATCCATACCCATCACCCAATATTAATATAACATATTTTATATTGAAATAAATAAAAAACAGATAGAATTGCCTATCTGTTTGCGTTTACTGATCTCATTATTTGTTTAATTTGTGCTTCAGAAGGTTTACGTCCCATCTGCATGAACATTGCGCGGATCATTTTTTCGTTAATTGGTGGGTTTTCTTTTAATTCTTTTTCGAATTTTTTCTTAGCAAAGTAAAATCCTAAGAATCCTCCAACGATTAATCCAACTAACGTGAATAAAATTGAACTTATTAAATCCATATTCAATCCTCCTCTTCTTCAGATATTTTACTATTTTTCATTAAATTTTACAATACCTATCATATAAAAAGGCTTACATTTATTGTTTTATTTATTAGTTTTCAACCCAAATTAAATTAGGATATAGTCTTTGGAGTAATGTTAATATATTTTTCCCTGATTCTTTGATAATAACATAACAGGAATATACTTCTAATATTTCATTACTATTTTGGTATTCATTATAATATATAAGTTTATTATTATTCACTTGTAATTGGATATCATAAAGTCTAAAATATGCTTCTTGAATTTGGTGCTGATCAATTTTTTCAAATATCATAGCTTTTTGTTTATGGTCTAATTCTAACAATAAATGTATCTTATCTATATTAGCTTTTGCCAATTCATAAAATGCTGGTTTGATAGGATAACAAATCATTTTAAACACCCTATTTTATTATAGAATTGTTGGATTGTAGTTTATGTCGAATTATCGCGATGAACAAATATAAAAAAGAACCAATAGTTAGAGCTATTGGTTCTAATACAGTTTCTTTCTAGCGATGTAAATCAATATCTGAGAAGTCGTATACTTCTAATGTTGAAGCAACTGTTTTAGCAGCTAATGGTTTGTTTTCTAATTTCATTTTAGCTTTTGCTTTGATTGGATTTTCTACTGTAGCTGGACCACAGATACATCCACCAACACATGCCATACCTTCTAATACATCTGGTTGGAAACGGTTGACTTTCATCATTAATAATGCTTTTTTACAAGCTTCACTTCCATCAGCATATTCTGCAGTAATTGGGTCATCTCCAGTTTCTTTTAATACTTGAAGTACAGCTTTAGAAACTCCTGATCCAATACAGAATTCACGAGCATGCATACTTGTTGGGATTTCATCTTTCGCTTCTACGTTTTCTGGAGAAATGTTTCTTGATGTAAACATTGCACCTAATTCTTCAAATGTAATTACGAAATCTACACCTAAGTCTTGTGCTTCTTGTTTTTTCGCAACACATGGTCCTACGAACACAACTTTACATCCTGGGTGATGTTTTTTAAGGTAACGAGTTGTTGCCACCATTGGAGATACCATGTGAGATACGTTGTTTTCATAAACAGTTGGGAAATGTTGACGAGCTAAGTTTACAAATGCTGGACAACAAGAAGTTGTCATTTTTACACCTTCAGCTTTGTGTTTTTTAGCATCTTGTGTTTCATACCAAGCAACGGCATCAGCACCGATTGCTGCTTCATATACTTCATCAAATCCTAATTGACGGATACTTTCCATAATTTGTGGTAAAGTAGCTTTGTCGTATTGTCCTTGAATCGCTGGAGCGAAAATTGCAAAGAATTTGTTTTCTTTGTTTTTTAACTCTTCAATTACTGGAACCATCCATGACATGTCTTCAATTGCCCCAAATGGACATTTTGCTTGACAAGCTCCACAGTTAATACATTTTTCTTCATCGATTTGCGCGATGTTGTTTTCTCCAATAGAAATTGCATCAACTGGACAGCTTTTTTTACATGGACGTTGTGTTTCAACGATTGCACTAAATGGACAAGCGTTTTTACAAGCTCCACATTCTTTACATTTATCATAATCGATGAATGCACGTGTTTCACCAATGTGAATTGCATCAAATTTACATGCTGATAAACATGCTTTTGCCATACATTTACGACAGTTGTCAGTTACTTGAATTTTGTGAATTGAACAACCATCACATGCAGCTTCAATTACACGTACGATTTGACGTGGGTTATCGTTTTCAACTGGAGTTGGAGTTTTACCCATTGCCATACGAGTACGTTGACGAATAATTTCTTTTTCTTTGTAAATACAACAACGGAAGTCAGCTTTTTTACCAGGAATAAGTTTTTCAGCTACTTCATCAATTGTATCTTCGTTTAATTTACCTTCAAATGAACGGCGACTTACTTCTACCATTACATCAAACTTGAATTGTCTAGCTTCGTGATCAAATAATGCCATTTCCATACACCTACCCTTTACATGACATAATACATACATATTATAACAAAATTTGACATTATAAAAAAGGGTATAATTTTATTTTAGTGAATTTTTTAACAAATATAACTTAATTTATTGTGTTTGAAACATAGCATCATAAATAGAACGTAATTGTTTGCTTTCTTCTTCAGTCATCTTTCGTTCTTTTGCCTCATGTGATTCAATGGTTCCAAGATGAGCTGATTTTACAATTCCTTCTTCTACCACCACAACAAAAGGTACAAATAAATGTTTTTCACCCTCATCATTAGTATCTAAATAATCATAAAGATATGATACAATTTCTTTCTTCTGTTCATCTGTATATAACAAATTGCGTTCTAAATCTCTTGTTTCTACATAATAAATCGAACGACCTACTGCTTTCGCAGCTTCATTCATTACCGGTAAGGCTTCTATACACCATGGACATTTCGCAAAACCAAAATATAAAATGGCGCTTCTTTTTGATTTAAAAATATCAATAGCTTCATTCATATCACTTTTCACAAAAGCATTTTCTTTATCATCGAAACCTTCATAAGCACTCATATCAAGTCCATTATCTAATCCACAACCCATTTCTACTTCACCATCGCAATATCCAACTTGTTCATCTTCATTTGGTTGGGGTGATTTATTCACACAACCACAAACCAACAAACATACAACTAATAAACATATGAATTTTTTCATAACGATTTCCTTTCTTTATATCGGTTTTATTTTAGCGAAAATATGTTTATTTGTAAATAAAAGAGACTGAAAGTTCAGTCTCTTTTAAGAATTTGCTACTATTTAGCTTTCGCGTATTTAACTGTTGAGTATGGAGTGTAAACTGAATAATTAATATCTTCTCCTGATTTGTAAGTTTTGTAACCACGAACTTTGAAGAAGTATTTTTTACCACTACTTAAAGATTTAGCTGTGTAGCTTAATTCTTTTGTTGTAGTAAGTTTTGTGTATTTTCCATCTTTACTTGTTGCACGGTAAACTTGGT